>JBJTUI010000767.1:0-5099 GCA_046080625.1 Elainella sp.
GCGCAATTTGTTCAGCATGTATCGCCACAATCCGGGCGGCGTCAGCAGCTACCTGTCGGTCTGCGCCCAGATCGAGCATTTCCTGGAATACCGCCAGATCGTCAAAGACCAGATTGAAGCCCAGGTGGCTGAGTTTCTGGCGGCGGAGGCCCAGAGCAAAGCGGTTCAGGTCACGGTCTAGCCCAAAACAAAACCCGCGCCCATCAGGCTTTGGCACGCTCCAGACTCAGCAGGGCCACACCCAGGGTGACAATCACCACGCCCACCACCTGCACCCCATGCAGCGCTTCTTGAATCGTCAGCCAGGCCAGCACCACGGTCAGGGCCGGATTTGTCGCGCCGATCATGGCAGCCGTGGTGGCCCCAATCAGCCGAATGCCCAGGTTATTGATCACATGGCCCGAGAACGTCACCAGAGCCGACAGGAAGCCACCGATCCAGAGCGGCCCCCAGGGAATCTGCGGATCGTGCAAATTCCAGATCAGCAGGCTGAGGCCCGACAGCAGCAGCGTCGTGGCAAAACTGATCCAGGTGAAGGGCATTGGGTGCAGACTTTCAAAACTCTTTTGGGCGACCACCGTGTAGAGGGCATAGGCAACGCCGGACGTAACGCCGCAAATTGCGCCCAGCAGCGGCGAGCCGGTGGAGCCAGCTAGGGTAAGGTTGGGAACCGTGAGGGCGCTGCCCAACAAAATCACCCCCATAATTCCCCAGCGAAACCGACTGGGCCGACTGCCAAACCAGACCCAGGACAGCAGGGCTGTGAAAACGGGGTAGGTGAAAAACAGGGTGAGGGCAATGCCGGTGGGAATCAGGCCAATCGAAATATAGAGCAGGGCTAAGTAGAGAAACATCAGCCCGCCTGCGGCCAGCGCCTGAAACAACAGCGGCTTTTGCTCGGTCTGGCGCAGCTGCCGCATGTCCCGCCACATGGGCGAATAGAGCCGGGGCGCAATGACGGCCAGCAGCGGTACGCCCAGCAACATTCGCATAAACATCAGCAGGAACGAATGCTGAAGGGTGGGTGTGACAAAACCGCCCGTGTCGAAGACACCGAATACGGTCTGCTCGTTGAACAAAATGCGAACAATCACATTCTGAAAGCAGAACAGGAAGGAGGAGAGTAGAACGATGGCGAAACCCAGCACGGTGGTGGACCTGGTTTGGAACTTCCTGATTGTAGCGGGTGGGGAGGTGGGGAGGTGGGGAGGTGGGGAGGTGGGGAGGTGGGGAGGCTTGCGAAATGGGTGGGGGTGGGGGTGTAGCTGAATATACTGGCTCTTTTTCGGTGAATTAGTGGGTATGTTGGATGCTTTGGATGCTGCGGTGGCCTATCCGTCTCGGGCGGAGCAGGTGGCGTTTCGAGTGAAGGTAACTCTGTTCCAGCTGCGCCGTGGGTTGATCAATTGGCTCAGGCCGGTGCGTCGCTATCGGGTTGGGGAGGCGTTGGCGGAGCAGGCGGTGGTGGCAGAGTCGATGATTGCAGAGTCCGTGATAGCAGAGTCGGTGACGGCGCTCTGGACGAGTCATGAGGCGGGTGAGCGGGATTTGATCGCGGGCAAGATTCACAATCTGCGCCTGGCGGTTCAGGCGATCCACGGAATTGAGCTGCCTGCGGGTGCTACCTTCAGCTTTTGGGCTCAGGTGGGTTGTCCGACGAGGCGCAAGGGCTATGTTGACGGGCGGGAATTGCGGCAGGGCTGTGTGGTGCCGAGCGTGGGCGGCGGACTCTGTCAGCTTTCGAATGCGCTCTACAGTGCGGCTCTGGATGCGGGTCTGGAAATCGTGGAGCGCCATGCCCACACGCGAATTATTCCGGGCTCGCTGGCCGAGGTTGGCCGGGACGCGACGGTGTTTTGGAACTATGTGGATCTGCGGTTCAAAACGGCTCGTCCCCTGCGGATTGAGGCGGTCTTGACGGGGGAGGCGCTGGTGGTGCGGTTCAGGGGCCAGTCCGGGCCTGTTGAAACGGCGGTCGAGGCTGAGGAATTCAAAACCGTTGCTCGCCCGCTTGCCACGTCCCAGAGTTGCCTCAGCTGTGGGGTTACAGCCTGTAGCCGTAGTCGTCCCCAGGTCGAGCCGTCCCCATCAGGGTTAACGGCCTATCTGCTGGATGAGTATTGGCCTGAGTTTGACGCCTGGATTCAGCAGCAGCGCCAGGCTACCGATTTGCTGGCAATTCCGCTGGACGGCAACCGCTGGCATAAACCCAACTATGCCTGGACGCTGAATGGCTTCAGCTCGGTCAAACAGGCGCGACGGGTGACGTTCCGGCGGGCGCTGGCCTCTCGGCGACTGGCGGCCCAAGGCAGTGCTCGTCAGCAGATGTTGCTCAACTCGGATCGGCGGCTGGCCCAGTTCTATGCGGCCCAGTTGGACTACCGAATTCTGCACTGCGTTGTGGCCCAAACCCTGCTGCCGTTCCTCTGGCAGTCCGGTGCTCTGGGCGGCAGAAGCTTTGATGTGCTGATGACGCGCCTGCCCCTGTTTGCCCTGCAAGCTGAACTGGACCGCGCCTACCAGGCCCATCCCGCCAGCCCCACCCTAAACGATTTCCGGGTTGACCCAACGCTGGTAGAGGCCGAACGGCAAGCCCTGGAGGCGGCCCACCAGATTGTCACGCCCCACCGAGCGATTGCGAGCCTCTATCCCCAAAAAACAATCCTGCTAGACTGGCAGCTGCCCCCCGCTCCAGCGGGTGTGGCTACGGGAACGGCGATTCTGTTTCCGGCCTCGACCCTGGGCCGCAAAGGGGCCTACGAGCTGCGGCAGGCCGCCCAAACCCTGGGTCTGAAGCTGCGGGTTCTGGGTCAACCGCTGGAGGGCGATGACTTTTGGAACGGGGTAACGCTGGAACCAGCGGCGGCTGATCCGCTTTCGGGCGTGGGGCTAGTGGTGCTACCGGCCTACGTAGAGCACCGTCCGCTGCTGCTGCTGCGGGCCGTTGCGGCTGGGGTTCCGGTGATTGCCTCGGAGGCCTGCGGTCTGGGCGAGCTGAGAGGCGTAATTTCAGTTGCAACAGGCGATGCGGCAGGGCTACAGGCAGCGCTAGCTGAGTTCTGTCGATCAACCAGCTGAGCTCAGGCGATTCAGGCCAGGAGAAAGCGATCGCTCGGGCGGCCACTTGGGCGGCTACTCGGGCATCTACTCAGGCGGCGACTCAGGTAAATCTACCGCTGGAGGCATCAGCGATACAGGCTGCTACAGCGTCATCGGCGCAATCGGCTCAATGTCTGGATCGTGGCCCCCGACCTGGTTAGTACGCAGCACCCAGACCGATGCGCCATAGTTGAGAAATACCCGCACCACCGTATCGCTGGCCTTGCGCGGCAGCAGCGTCCGCCAGCTGCCCAGACCAAACCAGAGGTTGCGCAGCGGCTGGTCTTCCAGGGTTGAGCCCAGATTGAACTCGTTGCTGTCCCAGTCGGGGCGGGGAGAGCCGAACGGCTGTAGTTTCTTGTACAGGCGAGATTTGACGTTCAACAGCTGCTGATAGGACTGGACCTGGGCTGGATTTTCGGTCAGCCAGGTTTGCAGCAGGTCTTGTTTGGCCTCCAGCAGCTGGGAGAGGGCGCGCAGACTGGCGAACAGGGCCTGATTGGAATCCTGGGCGCAGTTGTTGGCTGGACCGACATAGGTGGCCCCTGTACCGTCTCCAATTCGATAGCGGGCCGTCATCGCCTCCAGGTGATACCGCATCGTCTCCAGCGGCGCTTGGGATCTGCCGTTGATCTCAACCGGCTGGGTGAAGGGCGGAAACTTGATCAAAATATCGCAGACCGGGCGCGTCCCCTGCCAGCCAAACTGGCGGTCGCCCATGTAGCGCGACCAGTGCAGGCTGCCTGCCGTCAGGCCATCCGTGTTGTGGGCGTAGACCTGGTAATACTGGATGTCAAACCGGCGCTCGTCGCTGAGCGGATCCTGGATGACGGTGGCCATCCCGTAGGAGAAATGGCCAAAGAAAATTGGCGTGGCTGCCGCTGGCTCTTTCTTATTGCCGCCAATTCCGCCATAGACATGCAGCAGCAGCGCCCGGTCGCCGACTTGCCAGTCGTCAATTGCCTGCTGATTCTGATCGGACTGGGGCCGACCCACACAGAGGACCGACGAGATCCGGCCCTTTTGGGCCACCGCATCGGCCCAGGATTCCTGGCGAATATAGCGGTAGGAGGCTTTGCTGCCAAACACCACCCGGTCGGGCTGGAGCCGCAGCAGGGCGCGAGGAGCAAGCGCCTGGACGACAAAATATCCCTGGGCGTCCGCTGCACCGTAAATATACCATCCCGTTTCGTTGAGCGGCGAGCGTTCGATCTGGTTTGACGTGAAGGGTTGACTGCCGTAGCAGGGCGAGGGCAGCACGTCTGGCAGCCGCACTTCCGTAACAAGGCCATCAAACTGCCGCGAAGCTTTGTTGAAATGCCGGACCCGAAAGCGGTCGGTCTGGGGAATTGGCCCGTCAAACTGCACCAGTCCATAGCAGCGTCCGGTGATTTCGACTGGCTGGTGCCGGATCAGGAGGATCGTCTGGGCCTGAATCGTCTCTACGGCCACCTCCCCGGTCAACATCACGATCAGATCGTCAGTGGGGTGTGAACCGGCCAGCGACTCCAGCGGACCCACCCGCTGCCAGTGATTCAGCCGGTCGGGGTGGATAGTACCGCCATACTGACTGGAATATTCGGCGTCAACGCTAAAGTGAACATCATGGGTAACGGCCTTCACCCATTGCTTGACAATCGGAACATCCTGCCAGCGCAGCACCACCCGCTGACCCACCAGCGCCTCATAGCCCTGGGCTGCGTGATGCACCTCTAGCCAGACGCCCCGCAGCTGCCGCCGTTCTGCTGGCGCAGGTAGAACCAGCCGACCAATCCAGTCGGCCATGGGCTGATAGCATTGGCGATCCAGGGTTTGCTGAAGGGGATAATAGCTGTAGTCGTTGAAATCGGCCTGCTTAAAGATCTCGTAGTTGCTGGTCTGCTTGGAGCGCGGCGGCGCAGCCACCAATAGCCGCCCTTCCAGAATTGAGAGGATGACGCTAATCGTGTGTTGGAGATAGCTCTCGCCGCTGGGCAAAAAGGCGTTGGGATCCATCAGAC
>JBJTUI010000768.1:0-4515 GCA_046080625.1 Elainella sp.
CTGATCCATGCTGATCTCCCTTCAGATTGAGAACTTTGCGCTGGTCGATCAAATCGACCTGGAATTCGGAGCCGGGCTGAATGTACTAACGGGGGAAACCGGAGCCGGGAAATCGATTATTCTGGACGCGCTAGATGCGGCCTTGGGCGGCAAGGTGTCGAGTCGCGCCATTCGTACGGGAGCCGAGCGGGCGCTGATTGAGGCTTCGTTTGACCTCGATCCGGGCCTGATTACCTGGCTGGCCGAACAGCAGATCGAACTGGTGGACGACATGAGTTTGGTGTGCAGCCGCGAAATTGTCACCGGGCGCGGCAATGTCCGCAGTCGCTCTCGGGTCAACGGCGTTCTGGTCAATAAACAGCAAATGGAATCCCTGCGCGAACGGCTGTTAGAAATTACCGCTCAGGGACAGACGCTGCAGCTTGGTCAGCCTGCCCTCCAGCGCGATTGGTTAGATGGGTTTGGTGGGCTCGACCTGATGCAGCAGCGCGAGCGGGTAGCCCTAGCCTACCAGGCAGCCCAACAGGCATTGCAGCAGCTCGAAAAACGCAAGCAGTTTGAACAACAGCGGCTCCAGCAGCTCGATCTGTTTGAATACCAGGCCAGGGAACTGACTGCCGCCAGCCTGGGTGAACCGGACGAACTGGAGCAATTGGAACAGGAGCGCCAGCGGCTCAGCCACAGTGTCGAGCTCCAGCAGCAGAGCTACCACGCCTACCAGGCGCTCTACCAAAACGACAGCGGCGCTTTTGCCTGTGCCGACCTGCTGGGCAAGGCCGAGAACCTGCTGACCGACATGATCCGCTATGATCCGCAGCTCCAGCCGATCCTGGATATGGTGGCCGATGCCCTAGCCCAGGTCGAAGAGGCGGGACGGCAAATCAACCTCTACGGCGAAAGCCTGGAAACCGACCCGGAACGCCTGCAAACCGTGGAAGAGCGGATTGTGCAGCTGAAGCAGATCTGCCGCAAATATGGCCCCAGCCTGACCGAAGCGATTGCCTACAGCCAGCAGGTGCAGCGCGAGCTAGAAGAACTGAGCGGCGGCGGCCAGTCCCTGGAAGTGTTGGAAAAGAACTACCAGCAGCAGCAGGCCGAACTCACCCAACTCTGCGCCGAACTCACCCAGCTGCGGCAGGCCACCGCCCGCCAGCTCGAAGCCCTGCTGATTCAGGAACTGAAGCCCCTGGCGATGAATAAGGTCAAGTTTCAGGTCGAGATTTCGCCGATGACGCCCAGCGCCACAGGAGCCGACCGGATCGGCTTTCTGTTCAGCCCCAACCCCGGTGAACCGCTGCAACCTCTGGCCGAAACCGCATCAGGCGGTGAGATGAGCCGGTTCCTGCTAGCCCTGAAAGCCTGCTTCTCCCAGGTGGATGGGGTCGGGACGATGGTATTCGACGAGGTGGATGTGGGCGTGTCGGGCCGCGTCGCTCAAGCCGTTGCCGAAAAGCTGTACCAGTTGGGTCAGCGCCATCAGGTGCTCTGCGTCACCCACCAGCCAATCGTGGCCGCGATGGCCGACTCCCACTTCCGGGTAGATAAACAGGTGATCGACCCCGCCAAGAAGAGAGGCAGAGCCAAACGCGACGAGTCCGAAAGTTTCAACGGCAGGGCCGAGTCCGAGGTGCGAACGGTTGTGCGCGTTATTCTGCTTGACGACCAGCAGCGCCGGGAAGAGCTGGCCCAAATCGCGGGCGGTAAGTCGGATCAGGAAGCGATGGCCTTTGCCGATTCGCTGCTGGCCCAGGCATCTCGAGCGCGTTCAGCCCAAATGTCAGCCAAACCAGCCGAAAAGCTGCCTCCTGAAAAGGTAAAAGCCGCCGCCAAATCCAAAGCGGGTACAAAAGCCAAAACGGTTTCTAAACGAGCAGGCTAAACCTGATGCTGCAAACCAAACCGCGCTTCCAAAGCTTTGAAGACTATCTGGCCTACGACGATGGCACAGATTATCTGTATGAGCTGTTCAACGGAGAATTGATCGAAGTGCCGCCAGAATCGGGAGCTAACTTTCAAATTGCCACTTTTCTGCTGCTGCAATTTGCTGCGCTGATAAACTTTCGTCGAATTCGAGGACATGGCCTGGAGCTGGAAGTTCGGGGCGAACCGAGAAACCGCTTTCCCGACCTGACAATTCTGCGGGAAGAACATATTCCGCTATTGGCTCGCCGCAATACGGTACGTCTGTCGATGCCTGCGCCGCTGCTGGTTGTGGAGGTGGTGAGTCCGGGCGAGATCCAGGAAAACCGCGACTATGTGGCGAAACGCAACCAGTATCAGGATGTCGGCATCCCCGAATATTGGCTGGTCGATCCGCAGCGGCAGACGGTGACGGTGCTTCAGCTCCAGGGCGAACGGTACGCTGAGGCAGGCAGATTTCAGGGCAGCGAACTGATTGCGTCTCCCCAGTTTCCCGATTTGCAGCTCACGGCTGAGCAACTGCTGAGCGCGGGTGAGTAAAGTTCATGTTTCTGCGTCGGCCAGAAGTTCTGTAAAGCTATAGCAAATCGAGCACCGCCTGTGCTTCCTGGTTCCTGCCCTGTTGTCGGAGCAGGTCTGCCAAAAATCGATAGTCGTCGGCAAAGCCGTCAGCAAGTCCTTGCTGGATGTCTGTGGGCAGGCTGGCCAGGAACGCCTCGCGTGCCTCAACCGACCGCTGCAACTGCTCGATTGCTAAGTCAGGGCTGTTTTGAACGGCATAGAGTCTGCCAATGTTGGCGAGCAGCTGACCTTCCGTTACTCGGTCGCTCCCGTCCTGCAAGATGGGCAATGCCTGCTGATAGTAGTCAATCGCCTGCTGATACTGGCTCAACAAGACGTAAGTATCACCCAGATTTTCCAGGGCTCTTGCCTCACCTTTGCGGTCGCCCACATCTCGATAGATCGGCAACGCCTGCTGATAGTAGTCAATCGCCTGCTGATACTGGTTTAAAGAACTATAAGCAAGACCCAGACCTCTCAAGGCTCTTGCCTCACCGTTGCGGTCGCCCACATCTTGAAAGACGGACAACGCCTGCTGATACTGGCTCAGGGCGCCGTAAGTACCACCCAGACTCATTAGGGTCATTACCTCACGGTTGCGGCTTAACTCTGGAGCCTCTCGACGCACCTCTGGGTCGCGGTAGATTGTCAGTGCCTGCTGCCACGTTTGACTTGCTTCTTGGCAGCGTCTAGCTAGGAACTGTTGAAGACCCTGTTCGAGGAGTCGATTGGCTTCGGCAATCTGGTCTTGGGCAGTTTGAGCAGAAACGGGCGGCAGCAAAGCTTCTGTTGCAGGATTGGCGGGCAGAAGCAGCGGAGAGAGGCTGAGGCTCAAAGCAAACGCGATGATTCGACTGTAGCGAACTGGCATAGAGAACACACAGAGAGACGCCCCCTCATAACCTATCAGGTTTATGACTGTATTGGAAGGTTTTGCGCGAAACTTGGTAGTTTTTCAGCCTTCTAGCGCTAGTTCTGCCGCTTGCTCAAAATCGTGATGGCTTTGTCAATCTCACGGGTCTTGATGCTGCGGATCGAGATCAGAATGGACTTGATCAGGGCAACTTCGTCGTCGGATAGAATCACAGCCATATTTTTGTCTAGATTACAATTATTCGACTATAGCGTTTTTCGTATATATCCACAATAGCGTATTACAGATTCTCCATCCTCGAAAATGAAGAAACAGATATTGACGTAATAAATGGCAGCCAAACGCGACAAACGAGAAATCCGGGCCTATGCAGATACCGACTTGGCGAAACTTCTGAATACGGTTGCTTCCCTGCAAGATATTTCGTTGAGCCAATTGATCAACGATGCGGTGGAGCTGTACTTACAGCAGGACAAGATCCAAGCCCTGATCAAGAAGCACAGCCTCGACCACATCAACGGTGAAACCGAGTAGGTCCATCTAAACCAGCATGAATCCTCGAAAAGCAGACCAGAAAGAAATCAGAATCACCGTTTCTCAAGAGGTCTACAGCCTGCTGAAGCGAATTGCAGGCATCAAAGAATCCTCAATGAACAAAGTCGTTGTCTCTGCGGTCGAGCGATTTCTGGAAGACGATGATACAAAAGAACTGATAGAGCGCTATAACCTGGAAGAATAGCCAAAAAAATTCGCCGTTCTAGAGCAGCCGTAGCGCAGAAGAGGTCAATCATGACTCAAGCCACCCAGAACGTCTTGAAAATGTCCTTCGAGGAATACCTCAGCCTGGAACCGGGCAGTTTGCCAGAGGGGCGGTATATCTACATTGATGGAGAACTGCGAGCCTTGCCGCCAGAGTCGGAACTCAACAATTTTATCGCCCGCTATTTGCTGGTTACGCTTGCCAACAGCGGACTTGTACCGCTTCGACTAATCGTTAATCACGCCTGCGAAGTTGAAGTACCCGTTTTAGAAGAAGGCGACCCCCGAACCCGGATTCCCGATCTGGTGATTCTGCGCCCAGAACATCTGGCCCTGACTCAAAGGCGTCTTACCATTACCAAAGAGATGCCGCCGCCCCTGCTGATTGCCGAAGTTGTCAG
>JBJTUI010000769.1:0-3932 GCA_046080625.1 Elainella sp.
CAACATCCGGGACGTGATTCCCTTTCCCCGGACGCCGCTCAGCGCCGAGTTCTAGGAGCTGTAGTCTGGCTGCTGAAACCGCAGCTTCGCAAAATGTCTTGACATTTAGGCTGTACGGTCAGGTTTTACAATGGGCCAAGGTACCCCAGTCCTAACCCAGTCCTGAAGCTCTGTTTTGAATCCTTTTCTTTGGTCGTTTTATGCCCACTACCGTTGCAGATGTGATGACCCGTGACCCGATTGCGGTCAACCCTGAAACCTCCTTAAACGATGCGATCAAGCTGCTGGCCGAGCGTCGGATCAGCGGGTTGCCTGTCGTCAGTCAGGAGGGTAAACTCGTCGGGGTGATTTCGGAATCGGATTTGATGTGGCGCGAGTCGGGCGTGACGCCGCCCCCCTACATCATGATTCTGGACAGCGTCATCTACCTGGAGAATCCGGCTAAATACGAGCGCGAGCTGCACAAGGCGCTGGGGCAGACGGTCGGCGAAGTCATGACCAAAGAACTCGTGACGGCTACACCCGACCTGCCTTTGCGCAAGGCGGCCCAGCTGATCCATGACCGCAACGTGCGGCGACTGCTCGTGACCGATGCCGAGGGTAATCTCACGGGGATTGTCACCAGGGGCGACATCGTGCGGTTCATGGCCTCCCACCCGGATGAATAGGGCTTCACAATCTCCAGCGGGCCTTTATCAATCCTTAAAAAAATAAACAGTTGAACTCGTAAAAATGACTATTACTCCCGAATCGGTGCAGACCCTTTTGCAGTCGGAAGATTTTGGCCAGCGCCTCAGTGCCGTCAACCAGCTGCGTCAGCTCGATCCAGCCGTAGCCTTTGAAATGATTCAACCCGTCCTGGTCGATCGAAACGTGCGGGTGCGCTACGCTGCCGTCAGCCAGATCAGCACCCTGGGACGACAAAACCCCCAAATAGCGCTGGAACTGCTGCGGCGCTGTCTGCTGGAAGACCCGGAGGGCGACGTGCAGGCTGCTGCTGCCGATTCGTTGGGGGCACTGGGCCTGACCGAGGCGTTTGACGACCTCCAGGCGCTCTACGAGCGCAGTTCCGAGTGGCTGGTCAAGTTCAGCATTGTGGCAGCTCTGGGCGAACTGGGCGATCCGCGTGGCTTCGAGCTGCTGGAGTCGGCCCTGCGGTCTGAGAATGAGTTGGTCAAAACCGCCGCGATTGGGGCGCTGGGTGAACTGGGCGACGAGCGAGCCGTGCTGCTACTGGTGCCCTATGTCACCGATCCCGACTGGCAGGTCCGTCACCGGGTTACGCAGGCGCTCAGCCACTTCAAGACGCCCGATGCCCGTACAGGCCTGGAACGCTTGAGCCAAGACGAATACGAGCCGATTGCCCAGGAAGCCAAGCTCTATCTCGGTTCATAATTCGTTTGCATCCATGCCGCGTAACATCAAGCCGCGATGAACTTGGTGGGATTACGGCTGACAATCCATCTCCGTACTCGGTAAATTTATTTACATAAGCCGCACGGAAGCCACCGCCTCTCACCCCCACTGCCCCAAAGAATACAGAGCTCGCTTTTTAGTTTTCCCCCGAGTTCACTGGCATCAAGGAGTTAGGCGTTTGCAATCTCTCGCCCCACGGGATTTGCAATTCTGGTTTCAGTTATGTCCTGGTCTTGATTCAACCGCACAAAATGAGCAAGGATTTCTGCTCCTAGGGTAATCTCTCCCAGGCCAACCTTGCGGTGATGGATTTCAACTCTCTCTAACACTCCTACAAACTCAGGGTTTCGACTCGCAGAAACCCAATCATTCCTTCCTAATTCGTCATAAAAACTATGAAACTCAAGCAAATCGTCACTTCTATTGGTTTCGCTGCCGCTGCTCTGGCCATCTCGGCCCCGGCCTTTGCTGCCAGCTTCTCTGCCTCTACCCTGGCTTCCGGCTCTGGTTTCAGCTTCGACAAAGACACCAAGGTTAACTTTGACTTCATCTCCTCTCGTGGCGGCAACCGCTCCCAGTTCGGTATCTTCACCAAAGACGGTAGCACCCTGACCCCGATCAACTGGCTGTTCACCGAGTCCAAGCGCAGCGACAGCGGTAACGTCACCAACTCCAACGATAGCCTGGGCACCTGCCCCAACGCGGTTCCGGCTCCTTGCAGCAAAACCTTCACCTTCCTGAAGGGCGTCACCTACCTGCTGGGCCTGGAAGATCTGGATGTCACAGCTGGTACCCCAATTGCTGGCACCCGCGTCTACTCGAACGATCCGGTCGGCCCGACCATCGGAGCCAACGCTCGCGGTATGGCCTTCGTGCAGGGACCGGGCAACCCCATTGTCTACACCAACTTTGCTGGGAACGGCCAAAACCTGAGCAAGCGCACCACCACCACCCTGCCTCTAGCTGCTGGTCAGGTTGGCATCTTCGTCAACGACTCCTGGAATGGCGACCTGGATCAGAACGACTTCGTGCTGAAGGCTGAAGCGGTGCCCGAACCCGCTACCCTGCTGGGTCTGGGTGCAGTGGCTGGCAGCATGCTTCTGGCCCGTCGTCGCAAAGTTGCAGCTCAATAGAGCCGCTGGCGAGGGTTCTGGTCTGCTAGATAGATCGGAACCCTCCCGAATCGCTGGTTCTTGGATCGCTAGTGTTCGGATCACTGTTTAGGGTTTTGTCTCCTTTGTTCAGCCTCACTGAGTTCTCTCTGCAAAAAGCCCTCCTGAATCCAGGAGGGCGATTTTTTTTGGCAAATTACAATTGCTCTGCAAATTACAGCAAGCAGATGAACTCTAACGCTCGCTCAGCACTTCGTCTTCCTGACGAGCAGCCAGCGCTTCAGCCGGAACTTCGATGGGGAAACTGGGCAGTTCCCGGTAGGTGGTTGGGGCTTCCAGTTCATCCGCTGCGGGGCTAGAGGCAGGCTGTTTCGCCCAGCGGGACTTCAGCACCAGACCGCCCCCAACCAGACCCAGCAGCGCCACACCTGCAATCCCGAACTTGGCAGCGTTGCCATGATTGGAGGTAATCGCGCTGTTGTTCACCCCGTTGATCGAGCTATTCACCGAGCTATCGGTGGGGGTAGAGGGGCCATCGGAAACGATGGTATTATTGCCCGAATTCCAACCCTGCTTAAAGGCGCAGGGGGATGCCGTACCGGGCGCAATCGAGGCGACCACAACAGCTCCGCTGAGCGTAACGCTGGCTACAACCGTGGACAGAATTTTTGAAATCATAGCTATCTCCAAGTGAGGAATAATCGCAGTTATATTCTGTTGTCGTGTATCGCCTTGCAACGGCCTGCTCTGCCGAGTTCAGTAAATCACTTCAGCAGCAGACCAGCCCAAAGCGTAACAAGAAGGAGACAGGTGAAGATGAATCTAGAGCTACAAAAGCTTATGGATCAGTTTACCGATCTGATCTGATTTGGCAACCCCCCGATCGGTCAGGTCAGATCGCTTAGCCGGGTCTTTCCGATTTTTTGCGGCGCAATTGCCCAAGATTCGCCAGATTTTGGCCCATCGCTGCTTCTGAGTAGTGCTCCGCCCTCGACTTAGGACAAAAGGGGATTTGGGGACTGCGCCCCCGGCAGGGGGCTTGCCCTTATAGTCCTTTACCCAGCTGGGGCCAAATGATTTAGGCTGATACTGGTTTAGGCTGATACTGGTTTGGGCTAATCCAGACCAGAGATTTGTTGCGCCGTTACTGCCGCTATTGCCGCTATTGCCGTTAGGCTAATTGGTTCTATGCCCCGATCTTCCCGTCGCTCGGCTTCCTCCTCTGGTTTTGGAGACTCCGTCCAGCAGACGCTTCAGCGTATTAGCCAGCTGGGGCAGAGCGGCAAGCTGGCCGAAGCAGAACAGCAGTGTCGTAAGCTGTTGCAGCAGCATCCCAACCAGGCCGACGCTTGGCATTTGCTCAGCGTGATCTGTTTACAGCAGGGACAGCCAGAGCAGGGGTTG
>JBJTUI010000770.1:0-2878 GCA_046080625.1 Elainella sp.
ATTTTGGCTGATCCAGAGAGTCGCACCAATCTCGGCATTGGTCAGCCCCTGGGCCACGAGCTGGGCGATCTGGCGTTCGCGGGGAGTGAGCCGATCCAACAGCGGGTTAGGAACGGCTGGGTAGCGCAACTGGGCCAGACAGGCGGACAGATGGCTGCACACCGCGCTCAGGCGCAGCAAATCCTGAGTATTGAAGGCCGGAGTTTCGCCAGTCCGAGCGAACTGAACGGTGCCGATAATCTGGCCCTGGCCGACGATTGGCCCGGCCATAATGTGGGCGTGGTCATATTCTGAGCAGCAGGTTTGGTAGAGCTGGCTCTGCTGCTAGTCGCCCTTGGGCCAAACCTGGGCTTCATGGGCAGGAGCGTGACTTTCTAGAACAGCCTGCCAGACCAGATCTACGGCTCTACCATAGCGTTCGTAGCGTTCAACAAAGGCATCCGAAACGCCCACGACCTCAAACTCGGCGAGCTGTTGGCTGTTCAAATATTGACCGTTGAGCAAATACAGCCCCCAGCGCTGTACGGCGAAATAGCCGCTGATGGTATCCATGAAGCGGTAGCGCAGGTCTGGCTCGCTAGAAGCAGCAGCAAGGGTTTGAAATAAAGGCTGAAGCGAAGGCCGGAGCGAGCTAACCATGCTATTGAACGGGGCTGTTGAACGGAGTTATTGAATCAGGCGATATGGGGCTGGCGGCAGCAGAACTACCCGCTTAACTACCCAGTTGAGGACTATCGCGAAATGACGGCGGTTTTTACAATCGTTTCACGATTTCAACTGTGAGACAACCAGGTTTTTTGCTGCCATGACTCAACCGCCTACCCAGCCCGTCCAAATCGGCTTTGTGATCTATCCCGGCGTGGTTCAGCTCGATGTGATGGCGGCCTACCAGGTGTTGGCCTTTCCGCCCCAAACGCAGCTCTATTTAATCAGCCGAACCCTGGAGCCAGTCACCAGCAATGAAGGGTTGGGGCTGACCCCTGACCTGACCTTGGCCGACTGTCCTGCTCTCGACGTGATTTGCGTTCCTGGCGGCGGTATAGGCCAGGTTGAGGCCATGCGTGATTCAGAACTGCTGCACTTTCTGCAACAGCAGGGACAGACGGCCCGCTACATCACCAGCGTTTGCACGGGCTCGTTGATTTTGGCAGCGGCTGGCCTGCTGCAAGGCTACCGGGCAACCTGTCACTGGGCCTTTCGCGAGCATCTGGCCTATCTGGGCGTCGAGGTGGTATCTGAACGGGTCGTGATCGACCGCAATCGCGTTACCGGAGCGGGTGTCACCTCTGGTCTGGATTTGGGCCTGACTCTGCTGAATTTGCTCTGGGGAGAACCGATGGCCCAACTGGCCCAACTGATGCTGGAATACGACCCGCAGCCGCCGTTTGCTGCTGGCTCACCCGTGACAGCAGATCCAGCTGTGGTGGAGTCGTTGCTTCAGGCTGGTAAACCGCTGCTGGATGCGTTTTGGGTCCAGACGCGAGCGGCAAGGCTCTAGCTTGAGTCACCTGCCTGGAGGCAAACTCTGCGCTAACCTGAAAGAATGCTGGCTAGCCCAGTTCTGCCAATCCTCTCCTGGTGAGAATTTATGCTCGGTACGTTTCAGCACAGCAGCCTGCGGATTGAAGTCGAAGCCTCCGAACAGCAAATTCGCGATAGTTTAATCCGTCCGGCCCAGTTCCGGCAGTGGCTCGCGCCCCAGACCTTCTCGGCAGGCATCCCTGACCTGCTAGAGGCTGGAACTGTGTTTACGAGCTGGCTGGGGCCAGTGGCGATCCGGCATCAGGTTGATCAGGTCGAGCCCAACGGCATTCGCCTGATCATGAGTCAGGGCATCGACGGATTTCACGAGTGGTATTGGGGCAATGGCTGGGTGCAGTCTCGGCTAGAAGGCGTGTCGCTGCTGCCCCTGAACCTGGGACAAACCCTAAGTTTACTGCGGCTGCGGCTGTTTTTGACGCGCACCAAGCCCGATTGAGCTGGGTCCATCAGCCCGCGCTACCGCGACAGGCCATAGATCATCACCGGGTCGCCAAACAGACCAGTCTCGCCCTCCAGGTTTTCGCCCAGCCGGGTTGCGACGTTGATCGAGCGCTGGTTTCCAGGTTTGATCAGGCTGATGACGTGGGAACGACCCAGCGTGGCAAAGGCATAATGGAGCGAGGCTCGAGCAGCTTCGATGGCGTAGCCCCGGCCCCAGTAGGCCCGTCCCAGCAGCCAGCCCAGCTCAAAGTCGGGCCAGCCCTCTGGCTGCCAGCAGCCGACCCGACCTATCAGTTGGCCATCAGCTTTGGTTTCCACGGCCCAGAGGCCAAATCCCCGCAGTTGCCAGTGGCCCAGGACTGTAGCGATGCTGCGCCAGGTTTCGGCCCGCGTCAGAGGTTGGCCTGCGCCCACATACCGCATCACCTCTGAATCGGCACAGATCTCGCTGTAGGCGTCCAAATCGGACTCGCGAAACTGCCGCAGAACCAGACGGTCGGTTTCTAAAGTCACCATGTTCTAGAGTCGCTGTTCTAAAGTCACCATGCTGCAACTAGCAAGCCGGAGCTACTTGAGTTTGACGATCAACACCGAGCAGGGTGCTAACTCGGCCACTTCCCTGCTGACCGAGCCTTGCAGGACGCGCTTTAACCCGGTCAAGCCCCGACTACCCATGACGATCAGATCTGTGTGGTAGAGATGGGCCAACCGGACAATCTCCTCGGCAGGATCGCCCGTCACGAGTTCAATTCTACTTTTGCAGGGCAGCTGGGTCTGGTAAGCTTGCAGTCGCTCTAACTGCTGCTGGGGTAGGGTTTCTATATCGGCCTGGGGGCGATCGGCAGCAATGTCGGGGTCGGCAGCCGTATTGACCAGGACATGGGCAATCACGGCT
>JBJTUI010000771.1:0-7355 GCA_046080625.1 Elainella sp.
AGGAGTCAAACTCAGTAAACGGGCAATGGCGGAGGTGGAGAAGCGATTGCAGCGCCTTCCCAATTTGCCGAAGTGGTTTATCGAAATCTCGGGCAAATCACCCTAGCTACTGGATCATTCTTTACTTGGAAGTCTCTTAACCCACAGATACCTTCAGCGAAAGCCATCCGCCCTTGGGGCGGTCACATTCATCAAGCCACCAGCTTCGCTGGGGGTGTCTGACTCTCCCCTGCCCCCAGCGCATCGTAAAATCCTTCCGCAAACGCAATCGCCGCATCGTCCCGCACCGCCTGATTCATGCCAATCACGTAGTTGATGTGCTCTGCCAAAGCATCAGTCAAAGGCGCTGTATCGCAGGCATTCAGCACCACGCACTCAATCCGGTCAGCAAAATCCTTCAGCAAACTCGTCAAAAACTGATTCGAAAGCTTCTTCTTGCCGCTGTCATCTTCCAACACCAGTCCCTGCTCCGTCCCATGTCCACAAAAATGCACAATCCGAGGTTTAACGTCCAGGATATGCCGCCGCAGATCGGTTTCAGTTGTGGCAAACCTCAGCTCAACCTTGAAATGCTGCCGCTGCTGCGACCGCTGGACAGCCTCCTGTAGCTTCCTGAGTTCTCGCGGAAGATTTAACGCTGTCGTTCCTTCGGGATTCGAGACCAGAATCAGAACTGTCTGGAGCATGGAGTGAATCAGCAGGGGCTTCCAGTCCAGTATATTGCGTTTGTCGGGAATCCCCAATTCTTGCTCATTATCCAGCGGGCACAGTGGCATAGCTTTTTGCTTCCTCAAGACCCCTGAGTGAAGGACTTTGAGAACAAGTGGGGGAATTTAGAAGGTCAATCATTCCCTCACCACCTCAAACAGCCCATGCACCGGAGTTGGCGTCTGTTCGCCCGCCGGTGCCGCCACCCGGACGCGATATAGCCCTGTAGGCAGCTCGGTAATCAGCATCCAGCCGTCTGCTTTCTGCTCAAAATCGAGTGTGAGAGGCGGACTATCGCTTGAGACGGGGATGATTTCGGCTTTAAGCTTATCAACATTTACGCCCGTTACTCTGGCGCGTAGCAATACGGGTTCCTCGGGCGTATACAGGTCGTCCAGGCTGAGGCCAATTGCCGCCTCCGGTTCGGCTTTACGGACGCTCGCCAAATCGTACTGACTGAGCCGCAGTATGTTCAGCAGGTTCTCTAGCACTTGCTTCTGGTTTTGCAGGGCTCCGTGCTGTTCGGCGATAAAGAAGTTGTCGAGGTTGCTGGATCGCTCGATCGGGATGGCCGAAACTTTGGGCACCGTGCCGTCGCCGTCGCCTAAATCCGTGCGGTTCTTGAGGATCTGGGGCAGGTCTTCGCTGGCGGTGAGTTTGCCGTCTAGCCAAGTGGCCGATTGCAGCGTTGGCTGCCGCACCCCAGAGATCGGCACAACCGAGAAATCCTTCAGGTAGCGCTCGTCCTGGAGATGTCGCTCTACCGCCGCCTCAATTTCGCGATGAAAAGCCAGCGCGTCCTGGGCCTTGTTCTGATCAATATTCGGCAGGTTGGCTACTTCCGCAATCCGCTGGTATTCACCGTCAACGTTCAGGACTTTGTAGATTGGCAAAAGCTGATACACCGAAGTCAACGACCGCAGCACCTCGGTTAGGTCGAGAAACAGCTGCTTGTAGCCGTTGGCCAGATAGTTGACAGCCAGCAGCGAACCCCGGTAGGGCGTGCCGAATGTGAACAGGGCGCGGCTGTCCTGCCAGCCTTCCAGGACTTCCAGGTAATAGCGGGCCACCAGGCCGCCCATGCTGTGGGCCATCAGAATGACCTTGGCGTCTCTGGCTCCGCTGACCTCCCGCCAGCGCTTCAGGCGTTTGTCGATCAGCTTTTTCAAGATGCGGGCATTGGCGCGACAGTCGCGCCGCCAGTCGTAGGGGAAGTGGTAGAAGTTGGCGGCTCGGTCGTCGGGGTCATTGTAGATGTCGCCCTGGGTCACGTCAAAGTTGTCGGTGATCAGGTTTGCCGTCTGGGTGTAGCCGTCGATTTTCCAGAAGCCCGGAATCAGATGCGTATCTTGAATCAGCGCCGTGGCCTTGATGCCATCGCCCAAACTCTCGGCGTCGGGGCTGTCCTGCCCTAACTTCAGGCTGCTGATTGCCGTGCCAGATTGCGTCAAGACTTTCCAGATCGCCTTCCCCGAAACCGCCCAGAGGTCTTTGCCATCCTTCTGCAAGACACTTCCCATAATGCCGGGAAGAATCACAATCATATCTTTCATCGGGGCTTTCGTTGTCATTCTTATTCTCCTAATCAGGCTTTTCTAAACTGTATACTGCTACCGCTCTACAGTAATCTGAATCTCCTTCGTCACCCATTCCTGCTTCGGATCAACGACAACTGTAGCAGCGCGAGTCACGTTTGGGACTTTATCCAGGTCTGCACCGATCATTTTCAGCAGGTCGTTCAGGGGATTGATTTCCTCGGGTTCTTCTAGGCTTCTGGTAGCGCCACTCCGCATGATATCTGCTAGCGTTCCCTCTAGCTCAGCGCTTCTGGTCTGGAGCGGTTCGTCTAGCGACGGTAGGGTCAGCCAGCGGAAGTCGGCCAGTCCTTTCTGGACGGCGAATACTTTCAGCGTTTCCTTGGTTTGTTGATAGGCTTGATCTTCTGGAATCGTCAGGCTGAGCAGCGTTTCCTGCGTGGCTCCGGCATCCAGGTTGAAAAAGGGCGATTCTAGACCGGCCAGCGGAATTTGAGAGACGGCCCAGGTGGGCTCCAGATCCAGCACGGCTACCTTCAGGGGGTGACTGCCTTTGTTGGTCAAGCGCAGGCAGACAATCTCGCCGTTCTGCACCGTGGGATTGAGCGGATCAGCAAAGGCCCCGCCGTCTTCCGTGACCAGCTCGACCTCGATCGCCTGAGCCAGCTTGGAGCTGGAGTTGTCCAGACTTTGCACGGCCTGAAACTTGGCCAGATGCACCAGGCGATCTACGACCCGCCGGGCAGCCGTGGCGTCAGTGATCGTCAGCAGCGGTCTGAGGTTGGGAATCGGCCTGCCGTTCAAACAGATTTCGTAGTAGCCGTCCCGGTCAAGCGCCACCTGGTAGAGCGCCGATTCGCCTTCCTCAACCTCCACTACCCAGCCGTTGCTGCCTAGCGCCTGCCGCACTGCCGCCAAAGCGCTGGCCTGTTGACCCACCAGACTATCCGGCAGATCTCCTTCCTGATCGCCCGCAACTTTCTCGGTCAATCGCACCCGCTGGATCAGGCTGACGGGAGCAGAGATCATTACGGCTGGGGCACCGCGCTCGATAGCAACCGTACTTTGGACAACAATGCCGCCCTCTTCGGGCTTGAGCACTCTGGCGACAGATTCCGAGGCATTCACCTGGGTCAGCTCCACCACCGCCACCTGCTTTTGTTTGTCGGTGAAATCCGTCGTGTTGAGCGGATAGATCGAGAAGCGAGTGCCCTTGCTCAGTCCCTGAGCCTGTCCGGCGTTGAGCTTGATTTGACTGTCTGAGACGACGTTGATCACCGCCACCGTGAACGGCGTGGACCAGGTGCTCGTGCCAAACACCAGCCGATTGCTTTCGCCCATAATCATCGGCATCTGCTGGGCGAATTTGCTCTGGATCTGGGCATTGACCCGGTCGTGCAATAGCTTGTAGGTCAGGGGCTGGCCGGTCGTGGCAACGCTGGTCAGGGTATCCACCATCCAGTAGGTCAGGGCACCGTTGCGCTGGGTACCGCCATTCACGGCATATTCGTAGGCGTATTCGTTTGGACGACAGGCCGCTAGCAAAACGTAGTCTCTGGCCTGGGGCAGTCCAGCCGCGCCAATCGCGCTATTGCGAGTCAGGTCGAGCCAGTTCTGCTGTAATTCTTCGGGTGACGCCACCAGGCTAGCTGCGGTTCGCTGGGCCGTATCGGTTTGGCCAGCGCTGCGGATTTCGACGTCTCCCCGCGTTGCGCCGCCGGAATGACAGCTATCCAGCACCATTGTCACGATTAATCCCTTGTCCGTCATCCGTTTCAGCAGGGTTGTGATCTCGACATCGCGCAGATAGCGTCCCGCTTCCGTATCGCCAATATCCATCGGCACGATTGCTTCATCGTTGGGCTCTTGCTTAAAAGAATAGATACTGGTGGCCCGTCCGCCGTGTCCCGAATAGTGAATATAGACCTGCTCACCAGGCTGAGCGGTTGCGGTAATGTTCTTAAAGGCGTTGACGATATTTTCGTAGGTTGGCTGCTGCTGGGCCGATCTGGCGTCCATGAGCGCCGTGTCTTCCTGATTAGGTGAGATCAATTTATAGATTCGCTCGGTTGGAATTTTCAGCGTCTGGCTGAGAAACGTCTCGACCAGGTTAATATCGCGGACTGCGCCTTTCAGGCTTTTGTAGAGCCGATTAGGCTGATAGTGATCGATGCCGATCAGCAGGGCGTAAATGGGCGTTGATTCTGGCATGGGGCTTCTCTTTCAGAAATAGGGCTTTCGAGAGTTGGGGCATCTGGTTCACCGCCCAGAACAACCTACAGTCGCTAGCCTCCTGATATCGGAAGATCGGAAAACAGATTTCGACTCCCGGCTTCCGAGTGAAGGCTACTGTGTATGGACAAGTGCATGGCCCCTAAATCCCTATTTGTGGGAGACTTCCGAACCAAATTGCGGCTCATTCTTGCTCAAGGGATCGAATCCACCTTCTCAAAGTCCCCCATTTATGGGGGATTTAGGGGACCAAGAGGGAATTTAGGGAGCCTCCCCTAGGCCATTGCTGCCATTGTTTTGGGGCCGACGATTCCGTCGGCGGTCAGGGTTTTCTGGGCCTGGAATTCCTTGACGGCTTTGTCGGTTCCGGGGCCAAACTCGCCGTCTACCCCAACGTTGATGCCCGCTTTCTTCAGTGCCTGCTGGAGCCGCTCTACGTCCGAGCCTTCCAGGGGGGGCTGGCTGAGTTTCAGGATTCTGGGCTGGCTGTCCCAGGGCGCTTTAGCAAAACCGTGGGCCGGGGATTGGTTTAGGGCTTGCTCGGTCTGGGGGCCAAAGGCACCGTCCTCGTCAATTTTGTTGTTGGGGTTGTTCTGGTTCCAGAGCCGCTGAAACGCCTTAATAGACTGGCTGCGGATATCGGTCGTACCGCTTCCCTGGTAGTCAAAGTGGGGCGGGTCGCCGGGGAGGGGGTTCCAGCCATAGCGCATCAAAAACGGCTCCCAGCCTCTGGGGTCTTCGATATCGATGGCCAAACCGGTCTGGTGGTTGCTGGCTCCGGGGGGAGCGACCGGATTGGGATTGGCAAAACGATCGTTGTAGAGCAGCATTTGCTGGGCGATGGTGCGGTAGCAGGAGTTGACCAGCAGTTTCGCGCCCCGGTCCTGGATCGCCCGCTGGAGGCCCTGTTTGGCGGCAGATTGGACGTAGGGAAAGGCCGCATCCAGCAGATCGACGTTCAGGTCGTCAAAGCTGATAAATACGTTGGGCAGCATGAGCTGGAGCTGATGGATCAACTGCTGGGACAGGCCATTTGCAATGGAAGTAGAAGAGCCCCCCGGCGCATCTTGTAACGGTCCGCGAAAGCTAGCTCTGACTCCGGCTTGATCTCGCTCAATGATATCAAGGCAGGATTCAACGATGATGGATGTCATAATCTTTCCTCAATGATATTTGGAATGTTCTAGAGACCTAAAGCTTGCAGCGTTTGCGGGCCGACAATACCGTCTACAGCAAGTCCGTTTTTCTGCTGGAGCTGTCGAATTGCCTGATCGGTGGCTTTGCCAAACGCACCATCGGCCCCGTCGGGTCCCAGATCCAAACCGGCCTTGAGCAACGCCTCCTGCAAGCGCCGGACATCTTCGCCCTGCATGATCGGCTTCGCCAGCCTCAAAGCGCGAGCTGCACTCCCGGAGCTGACCTCGGTGCCGTCGCCCTCGTAGGTGAAAAAGGGCTCCCAGGGCTGGCCCAAAAACAGCGCCCGTTCGGCCAGTCGGCGACGAGTCAAGCCCAGCAAAACCTGTCCGCCGGCCTTATTCCAGCGCGGAAACTCCCTGGCTGCCGCCGCCACATCGCCCTGATTCAACAGCCGCAGCAGGGTGGATTCAAACAGCGCCCCTGCACCCAGGTTGAAACAAAAAGACACCAGGGCCGAAAACTGGTTGGCGTTGAGGCTGATCTGGACGGCATCCGCGACCGCCGCTTCAAATTCCGCCAAATCCTGCTGCAAGAGCTGCTCTGCCTGGGCCTGGGTAATCGTCATCCCCGGTCGAGCCGTTCGCGTGTGGCCATAGCCAATCGTCCAGACGCCCACGGAATCCTGGTAGGCTGCCAGCTCCCGGCCTTCAAAGCTGGTGATCAGCTTCAGGCCGGCTGAGTTGATGATTTGGCCACCGCGAGGCTGGGGAACAGCGTCCGGCAGAATTTCTCCCGCCGCCAGCCGATAGACTGTTGCCCTGCTAAAGCTTAAGAAACGCGCTAGCGCCTTGACTTCGCCCTTTGTATCAAGTATCTTCACAGGCTGATCTCCTTCTAGTTCAACCACATGCCCATCCGCGAATAGCTCAAGCGATCGTTCCATGCCGCTCTCCTTAATGCTTGTTCATAATATTCAGGCTGCGTAGACCCACTAGTTTCACCTGTAATTTTACCTGTCTCTTCCCAATTACAGCGATTTTGATTTCAGTCAGCTACAGGAGGGGGTGTGGGGGCGGTGCCCCCACGCAGGGGCTACGCCCCTGCACCCCACTACCGTGGTTTATTGATCTGAAAACCGCTGTAAAACTCCCTCTGGGCCGCCGCTGCCTGATCTATTATCTGCGTTTCCGCCCAAATCGCCCTTCCCCACAGGGGTACCAGAAGCGCGATTGCGTCTGTGATTCCCAGCCTCTCATGGGATGACTGCCCCTTGCTAATCAATCAGCCTAATGAATCAGCGATTCACCCAATAATCCGCCCCATCCAGCAGAACCCACCTCTACAGATCATCCCAGTCAATATCCTTCAGAGCAATCAGATATTCGTTGCCGTCGTTCACCGTCACCGTCACCTGCCTGCGAGTGGTTTTGTCCAGGAGATTGTAATTATGACCGATGCCGACGTGGACGGCAGCCACATTACGACGTTAATTCTTACCTTCTTCTTTCGTTACATGAAAGAGTTGATTGAGTTGGGCTATGTGTACATTGCCACTCCTCCACTCTACCTTGTTAAAAAGGGCAAAGACCAGCGTTACGCCTGGAATGACGACGACCGTGCCCGCATAACGATGGACATGTCAAAAGACGGTAAAGAAAGCGGAATATCGGTGCAGCGTTATAAGGGTCTTGGAGAGATGAATGCCGAGCAATTGTGGTCTACTACGATGAATCCTGAAAACCG
>JBJTUI010000772.1:0-2521 GCA_046080625.1 Elainella sp.
GTTGGCCATCTGCTTGATTCGCCGCACTCGCTCAACGGCTGATCTAGCGTTGAGATCACACCCAATCGCATAGACTGTATCTGTAGGATACAGGATAACTGCCCCCTGCTGGAGCGCTTCTCGAATCTGGGCCACCTGATAGGGCTGGGGGTTTTTAGGATGAAGCTGGTAGATAATTGCCATAAGTAGCCTTAACGCCGGAACTTTACGCCCAAATTACTGTTGAATTGCTTACCGTTGAATTGCCATGTCAAAAATTGCCTACTTTGATTGCCCGGCTGGAATTTCGGGCGATATGTGTCTGGGAGCATTGGTCGATGCCGGCGTGCCCCTTGAGTATCTTAGGACACAGCTTAAGCGGTTAGGCATGGCCGAAGAATATCATCTTCGAGCCGAATTTGTGCAGCGCAACGGTCAGCAAGCCACCAAAGTAGAGGTTGAGCTGCTGTCTCAACCGAACCACAGCCATTCCGGCAGCCATCTTCCTGCTCATCACCAGAATCACGGGCAGGGTCAAGACGGAGATCATTCCGGCGGAAATCGTCACGATGGAACTGCCCAGGCTGAACACAGGCATGACCATCATGATCATCGGCATGATTCAGGGCATGATCCAAGGCATGACCAGGGTTCCCATCAACCGCACAGCCATTCTCATGGGCATGATCACAGCTATTCTGAGCATTCGCATCACCCAAAGGAACTAGGCTCTGAACCGATAGACAGGCAAAAATTGGGCAGGCAGACAGGTAATACAGCCGTCGCTAAGGGGGGTGAACAGCCAGCGTCCGGCTTGCCCGGTCATGCCCATTCCCATAGCCACAGCCGCCATCTCCCGGAAATCGCAGCCCTAATTTTAGCTGCTGGGCTCCCAGAGCGCGTCACCCAATGGAGCCTTGCCGTGTTTCGCCGTTTAGCCGAGGCCGAGGGGGCTGTGCATGGCATTCCGCCTGAGCAGGTACATTTTCATGAGGTCGGGGCAACAGATGCGATTGTAGACATCGTGGGCACCTGTCTGGGATTGGACTATCTCAACATCGAACGCCTCTACTGTTCAGCTCTGCCAATTGGCGGCGGCACGGTCTGGGCGGCCCACGGACGTCTGCCGGTCCCTCCCCCGGCTGTGCTGAAGCTGTGGGAACTGCGTCAGGTACCGCTCTATAGCAACGGCATCGACAAGGAGCTCGTGACGCCCACAGGTGCTGCCCTGGTAACGGTCCTGGCCTGCGAGTTCGGCCCCCCGCCTCCGCTGCTGCTGCAAAAAGTTGGCCTAGGCGCTGGTTCTAAGGATCTGTCAATTCCCAACATTCTGCGGCTCTGGATTGGTGAAACAACGGGAGCGGGTTCAGCCAGCCCGACCCAGCAGGGACTACACCCCTTGCATGCTTCTGCTGAGGTTCAGACTCTATCTTCCTCGGCTACACAGATTGGCCCAGGGCCAGGTTCGCAGTTGGCTGTAGAAGGGCCAGCCCTGGAAACAGTGATGGTTCTAGAAACCCAGATTGATGATTTGAGCCCTCAAGCGATTGGCTACGTCATGACCGTACTGCTATCGGCTGGGGCTCTGGATGTCTTTACCCAGAGCGTCGGCATGAAAAAATCTCGATCGGGACTGCTGCTGGCCGTGATTTGTCGGCCCGATCAGGTTGATCAATGTGAGGCTATTCTGTTTCGGGAAACGACTACTCTGGGAATCCGGCGCAGCCAGCAGCAGCGAACGGCTCTCAACCGCTGGTTTGAACAGGTTGATACTGCCCATGGCCCGGTGCGGGTCAAGGTGGCAGGTTGGACGCGAGATGCCATCACGAACGTACAGCCCGAATATGAAGACTGTGTTCAGCTGGCCCAGCAGCACCAGATTGCCTGGAGAGAAGTGCATCGACTGGCACTCCAAGCCTGGTATGAGCAGGCGCAGCAGCTGGATTAGGCGGGTGCTAAACCACTAACGCTAAACGACTAAAGGCTGACGAATCCGGCTTTTGACTTGCTTACAGAGCCGCAGTTCGGTTCCTTCCGGGTTCCAGTGAACCTGATCAAAGACCTGATGCAGAATAAACAGCCCGCGACCGCATTCATCAACATCCCCAATATCGGTTTTGCCGTCGTCAAGCTCGCTACAACAAGTGGGGACGAACCCTTCACCCTGGTCGGAGATTACCCACCAGTGCTGATCTTCTAGAACAAAAAACTCAACAAGGATTGTTTTACTGGGGTCAAGGTTGTTGCCATGCTTCGCCGCGTTCACCAGTGCCTCTTGCAGACCCAATCGCACATCGGGCTGCCATTTGGGTGGAACATCGGCAATCAGCAAATCCAAGACCGGGCACAGATGCAGCGTAGAAGCAAAACTTACGGTGCCCCACTTACGACTGGTTGGGCGTAATGAGATAGCAATCACTCAGAGAACCTCAAAGTCTTCAAGTGGATCAACAGTCGCTCGCAAATAACTATCAAGCTGCCCCTGCCTACTAAGAGATCTGCAAAACTCGCTATCGCGCTGTCATCGTAAATCAGAGTCACA
>JBJTUI010000773.1:0-3468 GCA_046080625.1 Elainella sp.
TTTAACCGTAATTCCAAGTGCATCCGCAAGCTGTCGCTGCGTTAAACCAGCCCGCTGCCGCAATTTTGCCAGCGTCAGTCGGGGACTCGGATCGCTCATTTCATGAACGGTTGGCCGGTGGCTGGATCGATTTCTTCGCAGGCGATCAACATCAGCTCGCGGAACGAGTAGGGCTTCTTCGTGGCGGGGTTGAGACAAATTTCCAGATCGGCCAGGGTCATAATCATCGTGCCATCGGGCTTATCGGTTTTGCCATTGAGAAATCGGGAAACGCTCCATTCGTTGCTGGTGTGCGACCGCTCGGCCAGCTTCTGAATAAAAGTCTTTTGATCCCAACCCTGCTCTTCTAGCGCCTGTTTGGTGAGATTGCCCAGATTGATCACCCCAATGCGGGTAAAATTCCGCCCCATAGCCATCGCCCTATTGCTGGCTTCGATCTTATTCATTCCCTCAGACAGCAAAGGATTAATTGCAGAAATGCTTTTGCAAATTGCAATAATGCAATAATTGCTCTAAGCTAGATTTGCTCTTTGCTGAGGTTTAGGTTTATGAGCTACCGCGATCGGCTGCATCCTTGGTGTGTGATTCGCTGTCTGCCCCAGGCCCAAACGCTGATTATCGCTCGTTTCCGCAAACGCAACGACGCCGAAGCCCACCTGACCACGCTGCGAAGACTGGTGCCGGACGGCATTTTTGAGCTGGTGTTTGACGCTGAACCGGAGCAGTCGGGAGCTATGACAGAGATTGCCTTTGCTGCTCACGCTGACTGAATCATCCGAACCGCCAGCTTTCGGGCAAAATCGGCTACGCTGTTCTGAAAAGCGACTTTCAAACGCGATTCTCAAAAGCGACGGAACTGCGGCTGGAGCATGGGGCGAAACTGGGCGATTACGATTGGGGTTAATCAATACGACAATCTGCAACCGCTGGCCTATGCCCAACGGGACGCGGCGGCAGTGCGCGACTATTTCCTTGAAACTGGGTTTGAGCAGGTCTATCACTTTGCTGAAGACGCCCCAGAGATTGCGATGGACTACGGGCCAGCTTTCAAGCCCCTGCCCACATTCGCCAAACTCGACCGCTTCCTGGACGTGCGGTTTGAGCACCAGGATTTTTTAGGCCCAGGCGATAATTTCTGGTTTTTCTTTGCCGGACATGGCAAGCGAGAGGGGGGGCGAGACTACCTGCTGCCTGCCGATGTCAACCCACGCAGCTTGGCCAGAACCGCGATTTCGGTCTACCACGTCACGGAGCGGCTGCGGCGCTGTGGAGCCGACAATATCATCCTGATTCTGGACGCCTGCCGCAACGAGGGCGACCGGGACGGGCAGGGGATTGGCGACGAGACGGCCCGGATAGTGCGCGAGAAGGGGATGGTGACGCTGTTTTCCTGTAGTCCCAACGAGCGCTCCTACGAAATCGACGAGCTCCAGCAGGGGGCTTTCACCCACGCGCTGCTGCGAGGACTGCGGATTCAGGGCGAAGGCAATTGCGCCACGGTTGAACGGCTCTGCGAACACCTGAAGCGGCAAGTTCCTGAGATCAGCGCCCGCTATCATAAACCCCACCAAACACCCTACTCGATTGTTGAACCGCTGGCCAAACAGCATTTGATTCTGTTGCCCAGATTTGCCACGACAGCCGACGCCTACGCCCTGAAGATGGATGCGTTCGAGGCAGAAGCGGAGCGCAACTGGGATTTGGCCGAACAGCTCTGGACCAGAGTTCTAGCCGTTTCGCCAGCCGATTCGCAGGCCATCAAGGCGATCAAACGCATTGCCCGACAGGATCTGTCACCCGCCGCGCCGCCTGTGGTTCCGCCACCACCGCCACCCGAACCGACTGGACGGCGAGATGCAGTTCCCGAAACGCTGCCTCAACCTACTTCTCCGCCGGAGCCGGGTGGGCGGCGTGATGCAGTTCCCGAAATGCCAACAAAGCCTGAGCCGTCGTCCCCAATCAAGACCTTTGAGTTCGAGGTGGTCACAATCACAGGGATTGAGAAAGGTTTCTTAGGAAGGCCCAAAGTCAATCTCTCGCTCCGTAGAGGGCAGTCAGAATATCGGGTTGAAAACTTGGCTAGAGGAGTCACGCTAGAAATGGTGGCGATTCCTGGAGGCCAGTTTCAGATGGGATCCCCAGAGACAGAAGCAGAACGAGATGGAAGCGAAGGCCCACAGCATCTTGTCACTGTTCCTGGGTTTTGGATGAGCAAATATCCTGTAACACAGGTTCAATGGAAAGCGGTTGCAGCTTGGCCCAAAGTGAAACAGGATCTCAATTCTGAGCCTTCACGTTTCAAAGGAAATAATAGTCCGGTTGAACAAGTTTCCTGGCACGATGCGGTTGAATTTTGCGCTCGCCTATCACAAAAGACGGGGCAAGAGTATCGATTGCCAACTGAAGCGGAATGGGAATATGCCTGTCGAGCTGGTACTACAACGCCGTTCTATTTTGGCGAAACGATCACCAGCGATCTTGTCAACTTTTGTAGCAGCTACACCTATGGCTCAGCTCCCACAGGCCGATACCGGGAGCAAACCACAAATGCCGGTAGTTTTCCGGCCAATGCTTTTGGCTTGTACGATATGCACGGCAACGTTTGGGAATGGTGTTTGGATCAGTGGCATAGCAACTACGAAGGTGCGCCAATAGACGGCAGTGCTTGGCTGGATGCAAATGCTAATGAGAATGCGAGACGAGTCTTGCGGGGCGGTTCGTGGGGCAGCCTTCCCAAGAATTGTCGCTCTGCTGTTCGCGACGACAATAATGCGGACGGGCGCAGCTACTACTACGGTTTTCGTGTTGTCTGTCTTGCGTCCAGGACTTCTTAGCCCGCCCGCAGATGAATCGCGGGCTAGTGGAGGCAAGCCCCTTCAGGGCTGAGGTTTTTTCAGTTTGGTTTAGTAGCTTTGCCGCAATGGTTCTTGTTCATCTGCGAGCGAGAAAGCAACGCCGATTCGTTAAACACTGGGTTTTCCTATGAAGCAACCCCAAAATCGGTGTATTGCCTCATTTTGGGTTCATGGAAGGCCAGCACAATGTCCTCTTTGGGCACACCTGCCTCAACCAAATCGGTTGCAATTCCGGCCTCAGTCCAATCCTCTTCGATCCAGAATTTACCGTCTCGAATCCGAACATAGACCGTCATTCCGGCAACACGCTCGCCGTTTTGCCAACCCAGAGTCATCCAAATATAGTGGGCTTTTGCCTCATCTACAATTAAAAATGTTTCCAGATCTGAGCTGGGATTGCGGTTGCTTAACTCTACATAGTCAGTCAAAATCTGCCTGATTGATTTAGGATATTCAGCTAGTTTATCCATTGCACAATCTCTTCTATCGCTAGATCTACAACAATAATTGGCAGCTGATATTTCTTGAGAATGAGTTGAGTGATATCCTGTCTGAAAAAGGTATTGTAAGCAGCTTTGCTAACAGCGATATAGAGTTTACGGTCTGGGGCTAC
>JBJTUI010000774.1:0-3870 GCA_046080625.1 Elainella sp.
GAATATTGGTATTGCGAACGAAGTCCCAGCCCCGATAGTCGTCGATATAGCCATTGCGGTCGTTGTCGATGCCGTCCAGCGGATTCTCGCCCGGATTCTGCCAGAGGCTGTCACTGAGAAAGGGGCTGAAATAGTTGACGCCAGTATCGATCACGGCCACTACAACCCCCTGGCCGCGATAGCCCTGAGCCCAGGCCTCGGGCGCTTTGACCTGATCGACCCCAAACAGGCGGGGCTCAATGGCGTTGGCCACATCGGGAAAGGCTGGCTGCCCAGCTGCTCGCGCCACTGCTGCCGCTGCATTTACCAGACCATAGCCTGACAGCGGATTGAAAGGATTGGTAATGTTGACCTGGAAGCTGCCGATGATTCCCGTGGCTGCCATATTGCCGCTGCTGTCGCTGATCTGTCTGGGTTGCAGGACGATTTGATAGGTGCCGTTATTGGCGCTGACCCAGCTGCCCAGCGGGGCGGCAAGTTCGTAGGTGGCGGTGGCGACGGTAGCGCCGGGGCGGGTGCTGACCAGCGTAGCCGATTGGCGAAACCCGTTTGCAGCCGTTATGACCAGGTCATTGCTGTCGATGGAACCGAGGTTGAGAGCCTGGTCGTCGCTATAGGTGACCGAAAAGCGATAGCTGGGCTGCTGGCGGGTGGTGAGGGGTGTGGCGGTCACAGCAGCAACGCGCGGTGGTCTGGAATTGCGGGCTGGGGCTGGATTGTTGGATGAATTGTTAGGCGAGGGATTAGGCGCGTTACTGGACGGGGAATTGGACGGGAAATTGGACGGGGGATTGGATGAACTACTGGTTGGCCGACTGGGTATGGCGGCAGGCGGATTGCTGGTCGAGCCGTTGGCTGAGCTGCTGCCTGGGTCACTGGGTGGATTATTGGGCGAACTATTGATTGGCCGGTCGGAAGGACCGCTGGGCAAATCGCTGGCCAGATCGTTGGTTAAATTGCTGGGTGGGGCACTCGTACTAGCTGAGTCAGACAGCGGTACCGTGCGGGTAGTCAACCGGTAGCGGCTCTGGCCCAACTGCTGGCCCAACTGCTGACCCGATTGGCGGGAGATGCGTAGGAAGTAGGTGCCGGGTTCCAGTTGGGCGGTGATTTGTTTAGTGGGGCTGCTCTTGCCGCTTTGAACCAGAGTCAGGTTGCGGTTGCGCTGGCTGCTAGTGAGATTGTGAAACTCGACTTGACCAATCTGGCTCAAGACCTGGCCTAGGGGAGCCTTGGCTCGCCAGAGCGCCAAATTTAAGCTAACTCCTCTGGTCGCCCTGAGGCTGGCCGCAAAACTGCTGCCCTGCCGAACTTCAAACCGAAACAGATCCTCAGGGTCTCGAGCCTGAAGACGATTGCTGAGGCGGCGTTGGGGTGCTAGGCCCAAATTCTGGGCACCGCGTAGCCGGTTATTTTGGTTTAAGGCCATGGATGAATCAAAGTCCGGAGATCAAAATAGAACAATCTATTAAGCTTGCTTAACAAACCTCAGGTATTCTGACATGAGGTTGCCGTTCTTGGTGATGGGTGAGAGCCCCTGTAAAATTTAGGCAGGCGAAGCTAGGCAGGAAAAACCCAATCAAGCTAAGCAGGCTTGCCCGGAAGTCCGCACGAATACCAGACCAAGACCGATTTGATACACCCGGAAAAGCGGCTACAGTAGGGAAAGCAAAAGACCGAAGCAATCCAATTTCCTGTATACCTATAACTATATATACCTGTAACTATAATGGCACACCTGATCACGCTGCTCAGTGATTTTGGCCTCAGCGATACCTATGTAGCCGTGATGAAGGGCGTGATTGCCCAGATCAACCCCCAGCTGGTTGTCGTTGATTTGACCCATCAGGTGCCGCCTCAAAACGTGCTGGCCGGGCAGTTTAACCTGCTCAATGCCTACCCCTACTTCCCTGCGGGGACGGTGCATGTGGCGGTGGTCGATCCCGGTGTGGGCGGAGCCAGACGCTCGATTGCGATAGAACTGGCAGACGGGTTTCTGGTGGGGCCAGATAATGGCATCTTTACAGGGCTGTTGAGCCAGAGGCCGGTTGTTCAAGCCGTCGAGCTGACCGCATCCCAATACTGGCGCGTGCCCCAGCCCAGCAGCACCTTTCACGGACGCGATATTTTTGCTTCGGTGGCGGCCCATTTAGCCAGCGGCGTGGCTTTGGGTCAGCTGGGCCAACCCTGCGATCCCAGTACACTAGTTCAACTTCCCCTGGCCACCTGCACACCTACCCCAAACGGCTATCGGGGTCAGGTGCAATATGTCGATCGGTTTGGCAACGTGATCACCAACGTCCCAGGCGATTATGTTCAGGGAAAAACCTGGGCTGTGCAGGTGGGCAAACGCACAATTCCCGGCTACCGCACCTATTCTGACAGCAAATCGGGTGAGCCTTTGGCCCTGATCGGCAGCCACGGCTGGGTCGAATTGGCCGTGAACGGCGGCGATGCCCACTTTCAGCTGCGGCTAAACTGGAACGATCCGGTGCAGGTGGTGATCTCCATCTAGACGAAGCGAGAAACCTATCCTGGTGAAGAAGCACGTAGATGCGGGCTGGCGTTAGGCTGAGCTTGCTTACTTCTATCCAGCCTTTGCCCAATGACTAGACGAGCCAATCCGACGTGGGTGTTTTGTGGCGGTATGTTCCGCTCAGCTTCGACCTTACAGTTTCAAATTACCGCCCGATTGGTCAAAGATGCGGCTGTGGGCCACCAGATTGGCTGGATCGACGCCTACCGATTTGCCGAAACGCAACAGCGCTATGCCGACATCAGGGGGCTGAAGGTGGGCAAGGTGCATGTTTGCTCAGAGCCGATCCAGGAGGAGTTTCTGCGCCAGAATGCGCTGGGTCTGTATAGCTATAGGGATATTCGCGATGTTTTCTCTTCCTATATGAAACAGCGCCAGAAGGCGTTCCAGTTTTTGTGGCAGGAAGGATTCCTGGAAACCTGTCTGGAGAATTACAAAATCTGGACCAGCCTGCCGAATATGTTGGTATCCAGCTATCGGGATCTGACCGAACACCTGCCCCAAGAGGTTTACCGAATTGCCCAGCATTTGCAGATTCCAGTCAGCTTAGCAGACTGTCAGGCAATCGCGGCTGATTACGGCCTAGAGTTTCAGCAGCAGCGCATCCAGAGCTTCCGCAGCCAGCTTTTGCAGGCCCCGCTCGACCCCGACGACCATCGCGAGATCGTCGATTACCACGATGAGGAAACGCTGCTGCACATGAACCACATTGACTCAGCCAAGTCTGGCCGCTGGCAGACCGAACTCTCAGAGGCAGAAGTTTGCCTGATCGAACAAACCGTGCAGGACTGGTGTACCCGCAACGCTCTCAGTCCGATGCTTTTCCTCCCATCCTATCCAGATCTACGATTGGCTTAAGATCTGTGCGGCGTTTACAGAATAGGTGGCTTCCTACTGGGTTAGTTTAGGAGAAGTTCGATGGCTGTCCCTGTCACTATAGATGTCAAAGGGGTATGAGCATAAATCCAGTTTGGGACGGACAAGGTCCGAATCTACCCCTCTTCTATCACTTTTGGAAAATTAAAATTAGTCAAAAAACATGGAAGCCGCGTTTGACAGCTACTTTATTGTTCACGCTCCATTCTCAGCAACTCAAGTGGACTATGAATAGGCTGGGGACATTAAACAGCTTTATAGACAAGCCTTGCAGCGATTTCAATCTATTTTTCTCCGCTTAGAGTGATGAAAGAGGGCTACAGCCTTTTTCAGGCTAACGAAGTACAAGAAATTGGGGTGCAGGAGTAGAACCCCTGGGCTGGGATGCAGCCCCAAAAGCTTCTGTACCTCACCTGAGTGAAAACCGCTGTATCTGTATCATTCAATTCGCAAGTCGA
>JBJTUI010000775.1:0-16225 GCA_046080625.1 Elainella sp.
GGAAGAATAGGGGTTTCAGCCATTTTGTGTCCAGAGAAATATGTCAAAAGCGCCAAATTCGTAATTATGCTTGCAGAAAATTTCTGAAAATGGTCGGCAAGAGGTCTGAACCCCCTATTCTGTCTAGGTTGAGCAATTACGCGTAAGCAGGCCGTCGCCAGCTAGTTGAGTTGAGTGGGCAGGGTGGGTTCGCCCCCCCTGCTGTTGGGATCCCGGTTTAGAACCACGCCTTTTCTCTTCAGAGGTCTTTTATGAAAATTGCTATGTTCAATACTCGCAAATACGACCGCGAGTCTTTTGACGCTGCCAATGCCAAGTCCAACAGCCACGAGCTGGTCTATCTGGAGTCGCCGCTGAATTGCAATACGGCCCAACTCGCGGCAGGAATTCCCGCCGCCTGTATTTTTGTCAACGACAGCGCAGATGCTGAAACCCTGCGAATTCTGGCCGCCAACGGTACTAAATATCTGCTGTTGCGCTGTGCAGGCTTCAACCAAACTGACCTGAAGCTGGCCACTGAACTAGGCATCAAGGTAGCGCGGGTGCCTGCCTACTCCCCCTATTCGGTGGCTGAACATGCGGTAGGTCTGGTGTTGATGCTGAACCGCAAGCTCTACAAAGCTTACAACCGCGTGCGGGACGACAACTTCGCTCTGGATGGCCTGATGGGCTTTGACCTGCATGGTTGTACCGTTGGTGTGATTGGCACCGGTAAGATCGGCCTAATTTTCGCTCAGATCATGCATGGGTTTGGCTGTCAGCTCCTGGGCTACGACAAATTCCCCACGCCTGCTTTCGAGGCAATTGGCGCTGCTCGCTATGTGGAGCTGTCCGAGCTGTTCGAAAATAGTGACATTATCTCGCTGCATTGCCCGCTGCTGCCTTCGACTGAAAATATAATCGATGCCAACGCAATTGCCCAGATGAAGCAGGGCGTCATGCTGATCAACACCAGCCGGGGTAAGCTGATCGATACCAAAGCCGCGATTGAGGGGATCAAATCGGGCCGGATTGGCTATTTAGGGATCGACGTCTATGAGCAGGAAGACAACCTGTTCTTTGAGGATCTCTCGGGAAGCATCATCCAGGACGACATCTTCCAGCTGCTCCAGTCCTATCCGAACGTGGTGATCACGGCCCATCAGGCCTTTTTTACCCGAGACGCGATCACGGCAATCGCCGATACGACCCTGGCCAATGCCACCTGTTTTGAGCGAGGCGGGGACTGCCCAAATGAGCTAAAGCCCCAAGAGAAAGTGGTGGCTAAGACCGCATCTTGAGCGCCTCTTGACCCATGTCAACTCCTGCGATTGCTAGCTGCGACTAGTTGAGTTCCTGCTGCGTTCTGGCGGCCTGCGGAACAGGTCGGGGCACTCTCGCCTGGACACCATAGCGCCTGGTGGAAACCAGGTCGCTCACCCGTTGTCGGGGTTCAGGACTCATGACCAGCCCGGCAATTCCGCCACAGGCCAAGATGTAGATCGGATTGATCATGGCGTTCATCACGCAGTCCAGCATGTAAAGCACCACCATGATGCCGATCGCGACAGCGGGCGCAACCTTGGGGTTCGTCCAGGTGCGGGCCGGGTAGCGCGTCCAGAACAGAGCCACAACCGGCAGCAGCATCGCTGTAAACAGGCTGGCTAAACCCAGGGTGCCGTTTTCCCCAAAGGCAATCACCCAAAGACTATCCTGAATCGCGAGACGGTCGGTGTCGGGCAGCGTTACCCGGGCACGGTTCCAACCGCCCCAACCAAACCAGAGGCGTTCACGCGCATGGTCTACCAGCAATTCTTCGTTGTCAAACCGAAACTGGAGTGACTCAATCCGATCGGGCGGGAAGATTCTGGCCAACAGCTCAATGAGTTGATCGGTGAAATAGGCACCCGTTTCGGCGTTGATGTAGAGATAAACGGTGATGGCTCCCACCAGCAGAAAAATAGGCAGGGCCGTCCGCATCTGCTTGGCCACGAATAGCACAACCATACCAATTACGAAAATCGCAAAGGCACCGGTCGAGCGGACTAGAACAAACGTCAGAAACAAACCGACAAACAGCCAGCCCATCGGGATATTCCAGACATGCTTGAGGGCGTTTGTTTGCCACATCCAGAGCCCGATGAAGGTTGCGGCCATCATAAAGGCCGCAACGGCCAGACCGTGACTCATGAATACGGTGGGCCTGAATCCACCCAGCCGCATATTTTGACTAAAGTCGGCGAAAGCAAACGCGCCATAGAAAATCCGGTGTAATTGAGGGCTGAGCCGCGACTCAAAAATACAGAGCGGCATGTAGACTAAGCCGCCAATGAAGATGCCGATGGCTAACTGCCGCAGACCGCTGAGGCTACTGAGGTAAATCCGTCCTAGAAAATAGGGCGCGCCCCAAGTCATGGTACGCTCCAGCGAAACTGAGAACCCGTCATATAACCCCAGCCCGTTTGTGAGCGAGGAAATATAGGGGCAGAGGCACCAGATCAGCATCGGGACATCTAGCCAGCCAAACCGAAAATTTCGAAACCGCCCCGCATCAAAAATGAAGGTGGCCAGCAGGATACCGTAGCAGGTCGCAGACATTTTGGTGTAGTTCGGCAAGCCTAGAAAGGCCAGCTCCGCCTGGGGCAAAAACAGCCAGGCCACCAGAAAACTGATCACCACAGCCTTCCGAGCCGGAAAGCGCGAAAACAAAAACAGCACAACTGGAATCCAACCGAACATGACAAGCGGCACCAATAGATTTGGCGCAGCCGTCGGGTTGCCGGGAAAGAAGAAATTCATGGCTGAGATCGAAGGATATGGGGATTGCGATCTGGTTTGGTGGCCCCTGACCGGGTTTGACCTAATCTACCTCATTCCGAGGCTCGAATCCGAAGAACTGCTAGGAAAATCCAGGACTGACGCCTAACTTGCCTGAGCCCAGGCAGATCCCTAAACGCCCGCAGGTGTTAATGACTGGCTACCCTCTCAGGTATAACTTAGCACCTAGCAAGCAGCGAAGATCTACAGATCCCTAGCGGTTTAAGCTTGGGATTTAACTACGGCAGAGCCCCTCCTAAAGACTAGAAAACGCTGGCTAAAACACCATGGTGTCAATTGGCGTACCAAATCCAAGGAAGGAGCGTGAAAGGACCAAAAGCACCAGACTACAGAGAAACAGGGCTGTTGCCATGAGATCATCTTTGAAGGCACTGAAGCCTTCGCGACGCAGGCCATAGGCTACGACGCAGTAGTAGCACAGATCATTTAACGCCACACCAATCACCGCACCAGGAATCTGGAAAAGAGAATAGCCAATCCAGATTCCAACGGTTGTGCAGAGGAACCGGCTTAGGTTGGCGGCTGCGTTATATTGGGGCTTGCCAATCGCCATCAAAATAGATTCTATGGTGCTGCACAGCAGCCGTGGCCAGATTCCAACCGTCAACAGTGGCAGCATCCAGGCTGCCTGCTGGTAGCGTTCGTCGTAGAGCAATTTAATCATCAGATCGCCATAGCAGGCCATAACAGCTAAGCCCAGGGCCATCACAATCAGCAACGGCCTCCGTTTTTTCACCAATTTGGCCCGAATTGTGGGGCGGGGCTGATCTGAAATCAGCGATAGGGCAGGCAAAATGACTTTACCGCAGAGCGCAAGCGTTACCGAGCGGGGCAAATCTGCAAACGTCAAGGCAACCCCGTAGACTCCCAAAAGCGACAGCCCCAAAACCTTGCCCAAAATCAGCTTGTCGGCCTGCTCTGCGAAGAAAGTAATCGCCGTTGAGAAAAAGATCCAGGCTCCGAACGACAGAATCTCTCGAGCGGCAGATTTTTCCCAGGCAAATTGATTCAACAGTCCTTTACCAATCCGTTTGCTAAATGCATGGCTCAGGAGCAATTGATAAACGGAGTTCGCTAGCCCCCCCGCCACCAACGCCCAAATCGACGGGTTAAACCAGGCCCAGACAACAATCACACTGGTCGAGAGCATCTGCCCTGACAGCTCAAAGAAGGCCAACTCTCTTACGGCCAGACGTCGGTTCAGCGTATAGAGAGCGGTGCTGTTAAACCCAGCGAGGACTGTGTTGAGCCCCACAAGTGGCAAAAGCCAGAGCATCCGGGGTTCCTGGTAGACGAGAGAGGCAGGATAGGCTAGGAGCAAACAGGCTATCCATAGGATGCCGCCTCGCATGGCCTGAATCGTCCAGGCGGTATCGAGAAATTCGCGTTCATCACCCCGTTTGTGGCGGATAATGCTGACCCCTACTCCGACATCCGAGAACATCTGGAGACCGGCAATAAACACATAGGTTAGGGCCATTAACCCGAACAGCTCTGGAACCAGCAGTCGAGTCAGAATCAAATTGCTGCCAAACCGCAGCAGGCTACTCGCTCCAAACGAGCCGATTGTCCAAATGGCACCTCGACGGGCTAGTTTGTCAACGGAAGGAGATTCGGCAGAAGAAGTCATGCACTCACAGCTCAGTAAAATCAGCGAGACAGATGAAAGAGATTGCTTTAAAGCTTTCCTGGGCCAAAGCAATTGAACGGACTGCAATGTGGTTTCTCAACTCCTCCGACTCAGAAGTCCCCTGGGTTGGTACAGGAGTCGGCGCTTGGGGTGCTGACGAAGAAGATGTTGCCAAGCGAGAGTTAAATTTTGATTTATTCAGACTCTGGGCTGGCTTTGAGCTAGGTTGAGCTGGAAGCCATCTAGGGGTGATTGAGGGCCAGCCAGCTTCAACTGTCTTCATCAACCCATTCTTCATCAACCAATTTGCAAGCTAATTGATGAACCAGGCAGTCCCAGCCAGATGCTGACTCAGCGCTAACTTGCTGCTTCAGCAATTTCTCTTCATTCATTAGCGCAGCAATCGCGTGGATTTGCGGTGTTTTGAGGGAGCCTTCATTCACTCTTATTGGGAGAACTGCTTTTTTAGGAAAACAATAAAGATTCAGATTTAGCGCCAGACTAGCCTGAGTAGGTCTACTTACACTGCTCTAAGTAGAGCGCCTTCTTAAACCCAGGCTCATGAGGGGGTGCCAGACTCCGCTATTCTCCGAATCATTTGGGCCATCTACTTACTTCCAAGCCAACAATACTTCCAGGCCAACGCTAAGTAGGTAGGTACAAATAAGGCATAGTGGGGGTTTTGGGGCGCAGCCCCAAAAAGAGAAGCTGCCCTCTGTACTCTCCTAAGAGTAATCCCCTAAGACCCGCTTCGATTTAATCAAGCCCAGCTACTTAGGAGTCTTGTAAAAATAACCTGAGCAGGCAAGGGGCTTAAGCCCCTTGTTCAAGCCAGTAGACCGATCCAGGTGATCAACTTATTCGTACAAGCTGCCTTACTTCCAGATCAACACTAGGAGCTAGGCCCAAGCAAGACATATCCTGATTATTAGCAGAAGAAATTTTTGAAGTGAGCCCATGCGGATTGCGATTGTTGGCTGTGGATTTGTCGCAGACTATTACCTTAAAACGCTCTCCAGCTATCCTGAGCTGGAAATTGCTGGCGTGATGGATCGGGTCAAGCAGCGGGCCGACCATTGCTCGGCCTACCATGGGGTGCCGGTCTACGATTCGCTGGATGCCCTGCTAAATGACTCAAGCGTCGAGCTGGTGCTGAACCTGACCAATCCCAGAAGCCATTATGAGGTTTCGAGGGCGGCGCTGTCGGCAGGCAAGCATGTCTATTCAGAAAAGCCGCTGGCGATGGCCATGGTCGAGGCCGAGGAACTGGTGCAGCTGGCAGAGCAGAAGGGGCTCCAGATTGTCTCGGCTCCTTGCAGCCTGCTGAGCGAAACGGCCCAGACGGTCTGGCGAGCGTTGCGAGAACAAAAAGTTGGGCCGGTGCGGTTGGTCTATGCCGAAATGGACGATGGTTTGGTACACCGGATGCCCTACAAGACCTGGATCAGCGAATCTGGGATTCCCTGGCCCTACAAAGACGAATTTGAGGTGGGCTGCACCCTAGAGCATGCGGGCTACTATGTCACCTGGCTGACAGCCTTCTTTGGGCCTGCCGAAACCGTCACCGCCTTCTCGGCCTGTCTAGTGCCCGACAAGCAGACCGACGTACCGCTAGAGGTCAACGCTCCCGATTTCTCGGTGGCCTGCATCAAGTTTGCCTCGGGAGTGGTGGCCCGGCTCACCTGTGGCATTGTGGCTCCGCATGACCACGAGCTGAAGATCATCGGCGACGAAGGCATATTGGGCATCAAAGACTGTTGGTACTACGGCTCGCCGGTCTACATCAAACGCATGGTGCGGATCAGGCGCAAAACCTTTATTTCGCCCTGGAAACAGAACTACCCCCTGGTGCGGCAGCCGCCTAAGTTCAGCTACAAAGGCTCCCAGCAGATGGATTTTGCTCGGGGCGTGGCCGAGCTGGCGGCAGCGATTCGGGAACAGCGGCCCTGTCGGATCTCTCCTCGATTCTCGCTGCACAACAATGAGCTGGTGCTGGCGATTCAAAACGCCCTGGACACGGGCGCGCCCCACAAGCTAACGACAATCTTTGAGCCCGTTCAGCCCATGCCCTGGGCGAAGGAATAGCCGGAGGAGGCAGGACAGCGAGGTTCCGATTTCTCCCGCTGCCCGCTCCATACGCATGTTCTGTAGGATTGTGGGTGGGTCCGCAGCCCCTACCAGAGAAACCATCCTCTGGACTCCCCGATCCCAGCTTCGGCTTAAATCCAGCCAGCTTATTTCACGTTGCTGCCCCTTCGCCAACCAGCAAACGCTCAACGGCCTGCTCAGCCACGGGGCGGATCGTTTCCGGCTTGCCCTCCAGCGCGGCAGTCATGATCTGGCAAAGCCAGGCGGCCTCCTGCTGAATGTCGAACTCGGCAGCTACCTTGGCACGTCCGGCAGCCCCAAACCGGTTGCGCAGAGCGGGATCGGCCAGCAGTTGGGCAATTCGGTCAGCCAGCAGGGCAACGTTGCCGGGCGGCACCAGATAGCCGCTGACGCCGTTCTCTACCAGCTCCCCGACTCCCGCGATCTGGGTGGTCACGACCGGCACAGCCGCCGCCATCGCCTCCATCAGCGACACCGGAACGCCCTCGGCAAAGCTGGGCAGGACAAACACATCGGTTTCCTGCATGAACTGCCGGACGCTGGCCTGGGACTGGTAGCCGACAAACGCAACCGTATCCGTGAGGCCAAGCTGCTGGGCCATCTGCTCGAGCTGGGAGCGGTCGGGGCCATCGCCCACCACGGTCAACCTCAGGTCGGGATAGCTGGATTTGAGCTGGGCCAGACTTTCCAACAGAATCGGCAGGCCCTTTACCGCTGCTAGCCGTCCGGTGTAGAGCAGGCGCTGGCCTCGTCCCTGATGGCGCACGGCTGCAAACAGGGCGGGCTCTACACCGCAGTGAACAATATGCATTCTCGGCCACTGGCTGATCGGGGCGAAAATCATGCCCTGGCTGCGGCAAAAGTCGCTGATGCAGCAGACAAACAGGGCGCGTTTGAGCTTCTCGTCCAGCCGCCAGCGCAGCGGCTCGAAGAAAATGTAGGGGCCATGCATGGTAAAGCTGAAGCTGAAGCCGCCCAGCTCAGCTGCCAGCATTGCCACCGTGCCGCTGGAGTCGGGGAAATGGTTGTGTAAATGCTGGATCTGCTGCTGGCACAGCTGCCGGGCCACCACGCCCGCCTCCAGAAAATAGAACAGCTGATACAGCGTGCCGCGAATTCCGGGTTGGTGGGTAGCCCAGGCCAGCCTGAGCGCCTTCAGGTAGCGCCGGGGAGCGCCAACCAGCAGTGACAGGTGAGCCGAGAGCAGCCCAAGCGGATGAATCGGCAGCACGTAGAAGGTGCGCTCGCGTTCGGCCTGCTGCTCCGCCCCGACGATATGTTCATCGCCAGTCCGGCGGATTGAGAAGGTGGATACCTCAATACCGCGCTGGCGCAGGGCCGCCACCTCTCGCTGAATAAAGGTATCGGTGGCGCGAGGATATTCTCCGGTCAAATAGGCAATCCGCATAGGGGTTTAGAGGTGGATGAAATGACTTAACTAGAGGAAATCTGAGCAGGCAAAATCGCTGCCAGCGGGTCGGGGCCAAAGCTGCGCACCAAGGCTGCTTCAAGGGAATAGTGCGGTGTCCAGCTCAGGATCTGTTTAGCCTGGGCATTGCTGTAGTGCAGCGGCTTGAACCGGGCGTGTAGCCGGGCCGGAATCAGCAGACCGGGCAGCTTCAGCCGTCCGCCCAGGCTGGTATTCAGCTGCCAGGCTCCGTCAGCCAGCGTCGACAGCAGGGGCCAGCTGAGGTGAATCTGGCGGGGCGGGGTAGGCAGGTAGGTCAGGATCTGCTGGACATAGGCCTGCTGGGTGGGCAGATTGTCGTCCACCAGGTTCAGAATTCTGCCGATTGCGGCCTCCTGTTCAACCGCGTTGGCAATGGCGACGGCGCAGTTTTCCACGTAGATGAGCGGCAGGGTGGCCTGACCGCCTACTTGCAGCCAGAGATTGCCTTTCTTTGCCCCCAGACTGGCGTTCCAGAGGGCATCGCGCCCGTAGACAATGCCGGGGCGCAGGATGGTCACAGAGTTGGTCTGGCCAAACTCACGAAATCGGGCTTCCTGCTCCAGCTTGGTCTGGGCATAGATGTCGCGGCGGTTGGGATGGGGCTCGAGCGCGGTGGTTTCATCCAGAGTTGCGCCTGCGGGCAGATGCAGGTAGTCGTAGACCGAGAAAGTGCTGATTGCGACCAGCCGACGGGTCTGGGCCTCGGTCATGGCCTGGAGCAGGGTTTTAGTGGCCGTGACCGTGCTGGCGTACTGGGTCTGCCAATCGCCGGTTTTGGCCGCGGCCAGATGGATCACGACATCGACTCCGGCCAGCGCAGTCGCCAAAGATTCTAGTTGGGCCAGGTCAACCGCCACTACTTGAAGCTGCGGCTGGGCTTGCCAGGCTGGCACCGAGCTCTGAGAACGGACGGCGGCCCGCACCTGATGACCTCGCCGCAGCAGTTCCGCGACCGTATAGCGACCCAAAAATCCCGTGGCCCCTGTGACAAAAATATTCATGCCGCCCTATTCAGCCTTGTTAATAGAGAATTCTGCTACAAAGAACCTGTTTCCAGTCCGGACTGGGGCGTCTTGTATTCGATCAGGGTTGCCTGCTGCCCCCGCCAGCGCGTCAGCCAATATTGGGCCTGTCCAATCATCTCAGGAAATTTGCCCAGAACGCAGAAGTAGGCATAGAGGCGAGCGTCGGCGGGCTTGTCGCCAAACTGCTGCCGGTAGCGATAGACGTTGCGGAACTGTAATCCATAGCCCAACAGCAGCAGCAAACTCAGGCCAGAGGTCAACCCGGCCAGCCCCAGCGCCAGCCCCGGTATGGCCAGCCCCCAGATCCAGCGACTGCTGGTTTCCTTCACCTGATAGCGCTCGGCTGATTTGCCGTGCAGGGCTGCTCCAGCCGCCATGGCCCAGCCGCCCCGAACCGTGCGTTTCCACCACTGGCTAAACTTCAGCATGGCAGCATCGTGCAGCGTCATATCAGCCTCGATTCGCCAGATCTTCCAGCCCTGCTGCCGCAGCCGCACACACATCTCGGGTTCCTCACCCGCGATCAAGCTCTCGTTGTAGCCATTGACGGCCTGGATCGCCTGGACCCGCATCAGAGCATCACCGCCGCAGGCCTTGGCTTCCCCGACCGGCGTGTTCCACTCCATGTCGGCCAGTCGGTTGTAGGGCGAGGCGTCAGGAAAGCGCTCGCGTCGCCGCCCGCAGACTACAGCTAGGGTGGGGTCGGCCTGAATCGCCGACAGAGCTTTGTCGATCCAGTGGGGCAACAGCTCGCAGTCGCCGTCGATGAACTGGACATATTCAATTTTGGGAAACTGTTCAGTGAGATGGCGAAACCCCGTGTTGCGGCCCCGCGCCATCGTGAACGGAATCGTCAGATCCAGCCCGATCGTGTGGACGCCCAGGGATTGAGCCATCTCGACGCTGCCATCCGTTGAGCCGGAATCGACGTAGACAATCGGCATCCCGGCAGGCAGCTGGGCCAGCAGCGATTTGAGGCAGCGCACCAGCCGCTCGCCCTCGTTGCGACCAATTACTACCACTCCAATTTGGCTCATACGGCTCTTCCCTGATTCGCGGCTGAATAGGCTTGTTCTCTCCCAAGGTATTGGATCGGGTTCCTCTGCATCGAGCCCAAGACCCGGGATTCACAGAAGCTTCACCAGAGATTAATGGAGGATTGAATTTGCCGGGTGTCCTTCTAGGGGTAAAAACTGAGCTTGGGCAGCCCCAGGGTTTCGTTCCAGCCCATCATGATGTTGAGGCACTGGATGGCCTGACCGGCTTGGCCCTTCATCAGGTTGTCGATGGCCGCCATAACAATCACCCGGTCGGTGCGCGGATCGGTTTCAATGCCGATATAGCAGAGGTTGGTTCCCTGGGCCCATTTGGTCTGGGGGTAGGTGCCGGGCGGCAGAATCTGTACCCAGGGCGAGGAGCGGTAAAAAGCCCGGAAGATCGTGATCAAATCGTCCCGCACCAGTCCTGGATCGCGCAGGGTAGCATAGACCGTTGCTAAAATGCCGCGCACCATCGGGATCAGGTGGGGCGTAAACTGCACCAACACCTCATGGCCCGCCAGCTCGCTGCAAACCTGCTCGATTTCGGGCGTATGGCGGTGGCGAGCCACATTGTAGGCTGCGACGGACTGGTCGGCCTCGGCCAGCAGCATATTCACGGCGGCTTTGCGCCCTGCCCCCGACAGCCCGGTTTTGGAATCGATAATTGCTGTTTCCGGCACGATCAAGCCCTGTTTCAGCAGCGGCGAGAGGGCCAGCAGACTAGCCGTACAGTGGCAGCCCGCGCAGCCCACCAGCTGGGCCGAGGCAATTTGCTCGCGATAGAGTTCGGGCAAGCCGTAGACCGCCGTTTCCGCGACCTCATAATCGGTGCGCTGTTTGCCGTACCAGGTTTCGTAAACTTCCAGGTTGCTAAAGCGGTAGTCGGCAGAGAGATCCAGCACCTTACAGCCCTTGGCTAGCAGCGCTGGGGCCATGTCACAGGCCAGCCCGTTGGGCAACGACAGAAACACCACCTGACAGCGCTCGCCAATAGCCTCCAGGTCGATTGGTTCAATCGTCAGACCGGTCTGGAAGCCCATGTGGGGATAGAGGTCGCTGAAGGGTTTGCCAGCGCTGCTGTCGCCCCCCAGATAGACCAGCTCCAGGTTGGGATGATCTTGCAGTAGACGCACGAGCTGTACGCCGCCATAGCCTGACGCGCCGACAATTCCAACTGGTATGCGTCCCGAATCACCCATGATGCTCTACCGTTCCATGCTGTTAGAGGCTATCCGAAACCTCGTCAGAGCGCTTCAGCTTCAAGACTAGGAGCTCTCGGATAGATTGTTAGTAGAAATACAATAGATTAACTTGCTGGTTACGTCTATGCAGGAATCTGCATTTTAAGCTCAAGTTTGGTTTGGGTAAGTATCCCTTGCTGCGCTCGCCTCAAATTGTGACCAATCCCTTAGGTTGACCTCTTGTAATCAAAGCTCTGAATAGGCAAGCCCCGAGCAGACCCTGACCAAGCCCTACCGATACAGCTGCTGGGCTAGCTGATTATGGGAGACGAGCAAAGACTCCAGATCCAGCGTCGTCAGCTGTCCCTGCTCCACCACAGGGCGACCGTGAATGAAACTATAATCGACCCGGTTCACCTGACAGAAAACCAGGGCCGCAACCAGATCGCTCTGGGCACCAGCAAATTCGAGCCGATTGGTGTCAATTGCAATCAAGTCCGCCGCCATACCGGGAGCCAACGCCCCAATGTCGTCCCGACCCAGCACTCTGGCCCCACCCAGGGTAGCCAGTTCCAGCACCTCGCGGGCCGTGATCGCCGTGGCGTCCAGTTCACGCACTCGGGCCATCAAGAAAGCCATACGGGCCTCGCCCAGCAGATTAGACGTATCGTTGGAAGCCGAGCCATCCACCCCCAGCCCCACCGGCACCCGCTGATTCAGCATCTGGCGAATCGGAGCCATACCGCTGGCCAGCCGCATGTTGCTACAGGGACAGTGGGCCACCCCGGTGCCCGTGCGGCTAAATTTTTGAATAGCGGCTTCGTCGAGCTGCACACAGTGGGCATGCCAGACATCCTGGCCCAGCCAGCCCACCGACTCCACATAGTCACCGGGCGTCATGCCGAAGGTTTTGAGGCTGTAGTCCACGTCCGATTTGTTTTCGGCCAGATGGGTATGCAGCCGCACACCCGGATAGGCGCGGGCCAGTTTGGCCGATTCGCGCATCAGATCCGGCGAAACCGAAAACGGCGAACAGGGAGCTAGAGTCAGGCGCAGCATCGCATAGCGGCTGTTGTCGTGGTATTGCTGAATCAGACGCTGGCTGTCCTCAAGAATTGCGGCTTCCGATTCAACCAGATCGTCAGGCGGCAACCCGCCCAGGCTCTCCCCGACGCTCATGCTGCCGCGACTGGCGTGGAACCGCAGCCCTGTCGCCTGAATTGCTTCAATTTCGTCGTCTAGTCGGCAGCCGTTGGGGAAAACATAGAGGTGGTCGCTGGCAGTGGTGCAGCCCGACAGCATTAGCTCTGCGGCTGCCAGCTGGGCGCTGATTGCGATCGCCTCTGGCGTCAGTCTGGCCCAGACTGGATAGAGGGTTTGCAGCCAGGTAAACAGCGAGCAGCTCTGGGCGGCGGGCAAAACTCGGGTCAGGGTTTGGTAGAAGTGGTGGTGGGTGTTGACCAGCCCCGGCAGCACCAGATGGTGGGACAGATCCAGGACGCGATCGGCGGTTTGGGGCAGCTCGGTGGTGCGACCCACCTGTTCAATCACATGGTCGCGGATCAACAGCGCCCCATCGGGAATTTCCCGCCGCGCTTCGTCCATCGTCACCAGAATCTGAATATTTTTGATCAACAGCGTCGCCATAAACCCACTCCAGAAAACCTGTTTTTGGTCTACAGGAGGTTTACAGGAGATTGGGGTTCAATTGCTGTGCCGCGATGGACAATTTACTGGAGCTGAGTGGCGGCTGAGCGGGGCTAAGCAGGGGCTAAGCAGAGCCGCATGGCCGCTGTTGAAAAGCGCTAAAATTGGGGCAACGCTTCAGTTTTAAAGTCGCATGGGTTTGGGATCACCAGCCCAGATCCTGGATTTGGACTCACTCCGAATGTATCGCTGCATGGAATTTGCCTGTGGAACCGTCTTTCAATACCTCCGGTCTGGATTCAGTTTTTGACTCAATTGACGCGGCCCTGAGTGACCTGAAAGCCGGGCGCTCAATTGTCGTAGTAGACGACGAAAACCGCGAAAACGAGGGGGATGTGATCTGCGCGGCCCAGTTTGCCACGCCTGACATGATCAACTTCATGGCGGTGGAGGCGCGGGGCTTGATCTGTCTGGCCATGACGGGCGAGCGCTTGGACCAGCTCGACCTGCCGCTGATGGTCAGCAACAAGGCTGACGAGAATGAGCAAACCGCCTTCACGGTCAGCATCGACGGAGCCTATCACCTAGGCGTGGGCACGGGCATTTCTGCCGACGACCGGGCCAGAACAATTCAGCTCACCCTCAACCCCAACACCCAACCCAGCGACCTGCGTCGCCCTGGTCATATTTTCCCCCTGCGGGCTAAAGAGGGCGGCGTGTTGAAACGGGCAGGCCACACCGAGGCCGGGGTCGATCTGGCTCGACTAGCGGGTCTGTATCCGGCTGCCGTGATCTGCGAAATTCAAAATCCGGACGGCTCAATGGCGCGTCTGCCCGAGCTGATCACCTACGCCAAACAGCATGATCTGAAGCTGATCAGCATAGCCGACCTAATCAGCTATCGGCTCCAGCACGAGCGGTTTATCCAGCGCGAGGCGATTGCCCAGCTCCCGACGCAGTTTGGCCAGTTCCAGGTCTACGGCTACCGCAACCAGCTCGACAACACGGAGCATATCGCCATCGTCAAGGGCGACCCGGCCAGCTTCCAGGACAGCAGCGTCATGGTGCGGGTGCATTCGGAATGTCTGACGGGCGATGCCCTGGGTTCGCTGCGCTGTGACTGTCGAATGCAGCTCCAGGCAGCCCTGAAGATGATTGAGAATGCGGGCAAAGGAGTCGTGGTCTATCTGCGGCAGGAAGGGCGCGGCATTGGCCTGGTCAACAAGCTCAAGGCCTATTCGCTCCAGGATATGGGTCTGGATACGGTAGAGGCCAACGAGCGGCTGGGCTTTTCGGCAGACCAGCGCAACTATGGCGTCGGGGCGCAGATCCTGAATGATCTAGGAATCCAGAAGTTTTGCCTGATCACCAACAATCCGCGTAAGATCGCCGGACTGAAGGGCTACGGCCTGGAAATGGTGGATCGGGTACCGCTGCTGATCGAAGCGACGGCCTACAACGCCGATTATCTGGCCACCAAAGCCGAAAAGTTGGGCCATCTGCTGCTGCAAACCTATCTGGTGACGGTGGCGATCCAGTGGCAGGAAGCCAAGCTCTCGGTAGCCGACCGCTACGAGCGCCTGGAAAAGATTCGCCATCTGGCCAACGCTCGCGACCTGCGCCTCCAGGAAGAAGCCCGCTCCCTGGCCACCGCCCTATTTGGCCAGCCCGCCCTGACGGTTCACCTCGGCTTTGACCAGCCCCAGGCAGTGCCGTCCGACTGGTATCAACAGCCCAACCACCCCTACCTGCGAGCTATCGGCAGCCTGCTCGACCAGCTGGCCCAGTGGCCCTCGGTGCAAAAGCTGGAGTTTCTGATCTCCACGGGGGGCGATCCGCTCACCAATCTCCAGGTGCAGTTAGATCGGCAGATCTTTCAGCTCGATTCAGCTATGCCCGATCGCGTCCTGCCCTCCCAGGTTTGCCAAAACCTCCAGACCCAGCGGATCTACGTGTTTTCCAGCCATGCGCCCAACGAATAGCTCGTGAGGGACAGTAGGTGCCAATAGGTGCCAAGTGAGCGCCAGTGAATCTTACACCTGAAGCGTTCGGGGCACCTGTATCCCCAATAGCGCCACCCTGGCCGCCATGAAAACGCTCAGGGCTAACCAGAGCAGGTCATTACTGCGCAGCTGCCAAGCCAGAACCGCCAGGGGAGCAAAGCCGATCAGGCTGGCCACAATCGAAGCATTGCGCAGGGTCGCTCCCTGAGCCAGCCCCAGGAAATAGCCATCCAGCATAAAGGCAATAGAGCCAAAGGCCAGCACGGGCAGCAGCCAGGGCACATAGCGGCCAATGTCGTTTAGCACTTCGCTGTGGTTGGTCAGCAGGGCAAACAGCGGCTGGGGAAACAGCAGAAACAGAGCGGCAAAGCTGATGCCTAGGAACAGGCTGATACTGCCCGACAGCCGTACCAGAAACAGCAGCGGCTGGGACTGCTTCTGGCCGTGCAGAATGCCAGCAATGCTTTCGGTGGCAAAGGCCAGCCCGTCGATTAGATAGACCGCAAAGCTGAACACCTGGAGCAGCAGGGCGTTCTCGGTCAGAAGCAGGGTGCCAATCGCGGCACTGAGACTGGTAAATACCGAAAAGGTGGAGAGAAAGGCAAAGGTGCGAATGAAAATATTGCCGTTCAGGGTGAGGGTCGATTTGAGGGCAGCCCCATCCCAGAACTGGGCCAAAGCGGTCTTGAGTTCCTGGGGCTGCACCTCTAGCCCAGCCCACACCAGGCCAATCAACACCATCAGCCACTGGCTAGCCACAATCGCCCAACCTGCCCCGGCACTGTTCCAGCCCCACTGGGTAACCAGCAGATAGTCGAGCAGAATATTCATCCCGTTGCCAACGGCGGAAATCAGCAGCACCCGACCGCTCTGCTCCTGGCCCAAAAACCAGCCCATCAGCACGAAGTTAAGCAGGGTAGCCGGGGCTGCCCAGATCCGGGCGTCGTAGTAGGCTTGGCCTGCGGCTTTAATTGCGGGCTCAGCGGTCAGCAGCGTAAACCCCAGATCGCGAATCGGGTGTTGGAACAGCAGCAGCAGGATTCCCAGACCAATCGCCAGCAGGCCGTTGCGTAAGCCCGTCAGCAGCACGTCAATCCGGTCGCCCCGCCCGACGGCTTGAGCCGTGACGCCCGTGGTACCCATGCGCAGGAAGCCCAGGGTGCGATAGAGGTAGTTAAACAGCACCGAGGCCAGCGTTACCCCAGCCAGGTATTGAATCTCGCCCAGGTGGCCCAGAAAGGCGACGCTGATCAGCCCCGTGAGCGGCACCGTCAGGTTGGACAAAATATTCACAGCCGCCAGCCGCAGAAAGCGCTGGATCAG
>JBJTUI010000776.1:0-3292 GCA_046080625.1 Elainella sp.
CTAGGCTCTACTGCCCACAATCGTTAAGTTCAACTTGAACATCTTCAAAAAGGGGATCTTGCTACAACTAACTTCAACCCAAGTAGGTACGCACAAAGGGGGTGGTCATTTTGTCAAATGATTGTTATTTTCTGTAATATCAGGCGAGAGTTCGATTGAGCTGAAGCAAAGCAAGTCTGCCTGTGGTTAGCTTAGCCCTGTTCTCGTCCCCACCAGATCTTTCTGGTAGTTGCAATGGTTCCATTCTGTAATTCGGAGAACTTACTATGGATCGACCAACTGAACTAACCCTGGAACAGCAGTTTAATTTGCGCTCCTTTGAGACGCAGGTTGAAAAAATGGATCTCGAGCAAGCTCAGCATTTCCTGGTGAAGCTCTATGAACAAATGATGCTGCGCGAGTCGATGTACAAACATTTTCTCAAGCATGAATGGGGTATCGAGCCGCGCCCCCAGTTTGAGTAATCGTTACTAACTGGAGTGGGCGACCTCCTTCTCTTGCTTCGTTCTGAATGCAGAAAGAATCAGGGGATGCTGGGGCGTCAACTCTTCCTGGAACTTCTTCCTGAAACTCAAGTGAGCTAAGTTATTGCGCTGGTCAACTCCTACAGTCGAGTAGGCAAGTCAGGAATGGATCGACTTGTTCAATCCGAATCGGCTCGGTAAATCTTTGTTTGGGTTACGAATTGGGGCTGGTCAAGCAAGCTCAGCTAACCAATTTGCTCGGCGTCAGGTGGAAAGAGCTGCCCATCAGGTAGCACCATGACGGGTCGAAAGTTGGATCGATTTCAGCGATCGATTTCAGTAAATGTCGGCAGATGACAGCACTGTGGTTAAAACGGTTTGGCTTTTGGGTCAGCTTTCAGGAATCGAGATTTGGGATCAGGCCAGCCGTCCCGAAGCGTTGGTAAGAGTGGTAGGGTGTAGGAAAAACATCGACTCTTAGCAGCCGAGAAATCTATGTTTCAGCGCCTTCTGATTTGTACGAGTCTAGCCGACGGCTTGCAGCGTCTGGTTCACTTCACCCATAGTTTTGCCGCAGCCGGAGTTCAGCAGATTGTCTTTTTACATGTAGCGCCGCTGGAGGGCAGAGGCATTCCTAAAGCCAACGAAGCCAAAGTGCAGCAGGCGATGCAACTGCTCTCGGCGGCGCTGGTCGATGTCCCCGCTGGGCTAGAGGTGAAGGTGGAAGTGCTGGCAGGACGACCCGACGAAATTATTCTGGCTACGGCTCGCCATCATCAGAGCGATCTGATAATTCTCGGGTCAGAAAGCCGCAGTCTGCTGACTGAAAAACTGTTTGGCAGTACAGCCGCCGCCCTCTGTCAGAGCAATCGCCTGCCGGTACTGATTCTGCGTCCGCAGCTTGTCTCAACCTACACGGTGGCAGAGCTAGACCTGCGCTGCCGCTATTTGTTCCGCTACTTGCTCGTACCCTACGATGGCAGCGAAACCTCTGAATACCTGCTCTCCCAGATTGAACAGCGAAGCCACCAGCCCGCTCCAGCCGGTCAGATTTTGGAAGAATGCCTGCTGCTCCGGGTTTTGGGGGAGAACGATCGCCTAGAAAAACTGCTGCACGACAGCCGCCTCAAGCAAGCAGAAGCCCAAATAGCGGCAGCAAAAGCCAGGTTGGAGGCTGCTCAGCTCAAAGTCGTCGCGCGGGTCGAGCAGGGCGACCCGATTCTCATGACCCTACAGATCGCCATGGACTACGACATCACGGCAATTGCGATTGCTACAGGCACCATGGGCCGATTGACCGAGTGGTCGGTGCCCAGTTTTGCCGCCGAGCTGCTGCGCCGCAGCTGGCACCCGGTTCTGTTTTTTCCCTTTCAGGAGGGCTGAAGCTGGGGGAGATGCCAGAAGTCCAGCGGCCTCTAGTTAGCGATATCTTCCGGGATACCGTAGATCGACTCCAGCTTTAGGAGAATCTGGGGCTTGATATTTTCTAGCGCCTGCCGCAGGTGGTCTTTGCTCAGGGCTGGGTTGGGCAGGGCTTTCGACATCTGGCCGGTCATGGCCCACTGTCGCAGGAGGGTGCATTGGGCTGCCGCAATCGAGACCGTCTGGGTATAGGCGCAGCGATGCGGGTCGTCCTGGGCAAAAAACAAAATACTGTACTGGCCCGTTTTGGCCAGAAGATTGGTCATCTGGCGACCCTGGGAGGTTTTTAAATCGAGATAGCAGGGCAACCAGCGCGGCTCCTGACCCCGTTTGTAGAGCACCGTTAGCCACAGGGCCATGGGGTGGGGCGCTTCCATAAACATGAACTGGTTGTAGCGCGTACAGACCGCCCGCCGTTGGATCTCCTGTTTGGGCATCATCACCCAGAGGGCCGGTACGGGGCCAGTCGGGCTAGCCAAAGGACGCGAGAACACAATTTCGGCGATCGGCATATTGCTGGGCCAAGTGATCAGATGGCCCAGACTGTTGGGCTGGCTAGCCTCAGCCCCAGACGGCTGGCTAACCTGACTGCCATTGGAACTACTGCTATTAGGGCTGCTATTGGAGCTGCTGCCAGTTTGACGGCGGTACCAGTTGGAGCCCCCGGCAGTTCGCTCAGACGGAGCCGGGTCAGAGCGGTAGTAGGACTGGCGGCCATTAGCCGTTGAGGGGTCTAACTGCTCCAGCAGGGCCAAGACATGCTTCACCGACTGGGGCCGATCGGCAGGAGATTTGGCCAGACAGGCCATCACCAGGTTCTCAAGCTCGACGGGCACCTGCACAGACGGATTCACCGAGGCCAGCGAGCGGGGTTCCTGGAAATGGTGGGCCTTATACCAACCGCCAAACGAGTGGGTATCAGCATGCAGCGGCATTTTGCCCGTCAGCATCTGGAACATCATCACCCCGAGGCTGTAGATATCAGAACGGGCGTCTAGCTCCCGACCTTCCATTTGCTCGGGCGACGAGTAGGCCAGGGTGCCCATAAAACATTGGGTCTGGCTGCTCTCGACCTCCAAAACCTTGGCAATTCCAAAGTCGAGGATCTTGATCAGCTCGCCCAGGCTGTGGTCACGGCTGACCAGAATATTGCTGGGCTTGATGTCGCGATGCACAATCGGGCAGTTTCTGCCGTCCACTAAAATGCCCTGATGGGCACACTGAAGCCCCAGGCAAATCTGCCGGGTCAGATTGAGGAACCGAGGCATGGCCATGGGCTGGTGGTTGATCGCCTCACTCAGGCTGTCTCCCTCCAGATATTCCATCACGTAGAACGGAATGCCTTCTTCGTCGATGCCGTAGTCCGTAACCCGGACAATGTGAATACTGCGCTGCCCCAGCTGGGC
>JBJTUI010000777.1:0-4078 GCA_046080625.1 Elainella sp.
ACACAACTCGTCAAACGCTTTGCGATTCAGTCCAGTCAATGCCCGTAATAGGCGGTCATTTTCAAGCGCACGTCGAATATTGAGCACTGGATTTTTAGGTCAGGGACAAAATTACCTTACCTTAAAAAGCAACAAGTCTAGGGAATAGGGTTTCATTTGGATGATATGCAAAACGCACAGAATTATACAGATTGTACTGTATCAGGCTGAGAAACGCTATACATTGCCTTTATAACTAACATTAAAAGGCTTAGCATGGCGGAATCAACACCAATGGCGCAATTTACACCAGAAGATATTCTGGAAGGTGCTCGAACGATTCGTTTCTTTTTGCCAGATTTGTTAGGAACAGAGGCTGAAGCAGTTGACCAGCAATTAGCCGAGTTGCTCGGTCAGGCTAAGGCCGGACAACAGGCTGACCAGCAAATTTTGGAGATTTTGAAAGGCCACCCCGAAACTTATCGCTGGATAGCAGAATTTCTCAGTTCCGAGCCAGATCCAAAAAGTCCTCGGCTGCCTGGTCTGCCTAACGCTGTTTCTGCACCAAAATATGTCTGTCCTGAAGGAGACTATAGCTGGTTTCAGCGATCGATAGGAATTCCGGTGCCGTCCTGCCCAACACACGGTAAGTTGACGCTGGAAGGGTAGCCATCAAAATGCCAACAAAATTTTTGGAAGGCTTGGGCGGCAAATTAGCAGAGCAATGGGCAGCCAGTTTACTCACCCCGGCTTTTGTCTTCTGGTTGGGTGGATTAATCGCCTGGATTCAGAAGTTTGGGTGGAATCAATTGCAGCAGTGGTTGACCAGCCTGGGCGAGCCGCTACAAATTGCAGTACTGGTCGGCAGCCTGTTACCGGTGGCCGCATCGGCTTTTGTCGTTCAGCGGTTTGACCTGGCAGTTCTCCGCTGCTTTGAGGGCTACTGGCCGGAATGGATGGCTCCCTTGAAGGATCGGTTGGTGAAGCGCCAGCGAGCTAAGTGGGAGCGCCTGGATGACAAATGGCAGCTATTAAAGAAATTGGAGAACGAATTACTGAAACCAGACCCCAACCAGGAGAAACAACTTACGAAGTCAAACCAACTAGAACATCTGACGCCAACGACGTTGGGAAATTTGTTGAAAGCCTTAGAAAAGAAGGAGGAATTACCGAAATTCACATCCGACCAAAAGAGACAGCTTGTAAAAGAATTAGACCAGTCTGTAGCGATCATCGACTGGCAACTCCGGCAAATGCCTGCTCAACCCGAACGTCTGACACCAACGACGTTGGGCAATTTGTTGAGAGCCGCAGAGAACCAGCCAACGGCCAAGTATGGGTTGGATGCCATTATCTGCTGGTCACGTCTGTGGTTGGTTTTACCGGAAACCGTCAAGAAGGAACTTCAGGAGGCGCGGGCTGACCTGAACACGGCTGCGCGGGTTTGGTTATGGGGGTTGTTGTTTGTATTCTGGACGATTTGGGCCTGGTGGGCGGTTCCGATCGCGCTCCTGGTGGCTCTATTTGCCCATCGGTGGATGTTAGATGCTGCTGCTACCTATGGTGATCTGCTGGAGTCTGCTTTTGACTTGCACCGGATGAAGCTGTATCAGTCACTCCATTTTCCCTTGCCGACCAATTCTGCTGAGGAGCGCGAGTTGGGGGCTAAGGTGACACAGTATTTGTGGCGGGGTACTCGACAGGATGTGTTTGTGTATCCTATGGAGAAAGCAGGGGACTAAATTTTGAGTATGGTGACGATTAAACCTGAAATTAAAGCTCTGTCGGGAAATGAGTGCCTATGCGTCGGGAAGCGTTGGTGGTTGGAATCAATTACTATGAACATAAAGATTTGGAATCCCTTAAGGCACCCGCAGCAGATGCTGAGGCGATCGCGCAATGCCTCGAAAAGTATGGCAATTTTACGGTTCAGCGGCTTCCACAGTTTCGCGACCCATTAGACAACAATGCCCGTAAAGTGGCCACAACGGAGGCCAAAGCCAGGGTTTCTCTCAATGAACTTAAACGGGCGATCGCAACATTATTTAATCCCGACAGCGATCGGCAACTCCCCGACACCGCGTTGCTGTACTTCTCTGGGCACGGTGTAGTAACCAACATTGGAGTCAAGGAAGGCTATCTTGCAGCCAGCGATACAAACCCCGAAGATGGCTCTGACGGCCTATCTTTGAAGTGGCTGGGGGAGCTACTGGCAGAAAGTCCAGTCCGTGAGCAGATCGTCTGGATCGATGCCTGCCACAGCGGTGAGTTGCTCAATGTCAAACAAGCCGCTTCATCCGAGGCGGGCAAGTTCAGGAGTCGGTTCATCATCGCTTCATCGCGAGACTATCAAAAGTCCTATACAGCAATCGGCTCCCCCTATAGCGTTGTCACCAAGGCCCTGATCGAGGGTCTTGATCCGAGTCGGTTCCCCGATCGCTGGTTGACCGACATCGACCTGAGAAGCTATATGCAGGACGTGCTAAAGGGAGAGGAGCAGAAGCCGGTATACCGGAATTTAGGTGAAAGCATTGAGCTAACGCGCACCCTGGCGGCTCAGGCAGCGGTGGTGACCGAGCCAAAACCCGTAGACGAAACCTGCCCCTACCAGGGCTTGCAGTTTTTCACGGCGGCCACCGCCAGGTGGTATTGCGGGCGCGATCGCCTGGTAGACGATCTGCTGCAAAAGCTGGGTCAATCAACCTTTGTACCCGTAATTGGGGCATCGGGAAGCGGTAAGTCTTCGCTGGTGCGGGCAGGCTTGCTGCCGGTAGTGGAAAAGCGGGGCTGGGAGATCCTGGGGCCGATCCTACCTGGCGGTGGGTTGCTCAGTCCTGCCGACAAGGTGGCTGACCTATTGCTGAAACGGTTCGACGACGCGGACGAAGCGGCGGAAGTGCAGGTGTTGCTGGAGAGGGGGCAACTCTGCGAAGCAGTGCAGCGGATACCGGGAGAGCAAACCCTGCTGCTGGTTATCGATCAGTATGAAGAACTCTTTACCCGCGTAACCGCAGAAGCAGCGCGGCAAACGTTTGTGCAACTTCTGGCTGGGGCAGCAGCCGAAACCGCCGGACGTTTACGCATCGTCACCACCATGCGGGCCGACTTTATGGATCGGTTTTTGACTTATCGAGAACTGGCCGACCTGGCAACCCAAGACCGGATCTGCTGGGTCGGGCCAATGAACGAAGCCGAGCTTCGGGCCGCGATCGCCAAACCCGCTGAGATCAACAGCTATCACCTGGAGCCAGGTCTGTTGGAACTGATTGTGCGGGACGTGGAAGCTGAGCCGAACAGCCTGCCGCTGCTGGAATTTGCCCTGACGCTGCTGTGGGACAAGCGCGATTTAAACCAGCATTGCCTTACTACAGAAGCCTATCAAGATTTGGGAGGGCTTAAGGGAGCATTGGATCGCCATGCGGAAGCGGTCTTTAACGAAGCAGAAATCAAAGACCATCAGGGTAGCTACAAAAACCTGCGGTTGGCGACGGACGAGGAACGGCAGTGGGCGCAGCGCATCTTCCGACGGCTGGTGCGTACTCTACCCGGTACAAAAGACACCCGCCAACGGCAACTGCGCCGCGAGATCCTGGGCTTAGGACGCTGCGATGCTGATCGTCAGGTGATCGAAAAGGTGCTGGGCAAGTTCGAGCGGGGTCGCCTGCTGATACCTGACAAAGACGAAAGCGATCACCCCAATGTCGATCTGGCCCACGAAGCCCTGATCGAGGGCTGGCAGCGCTTTGCAGATTGGCGAAAAGCAGACCGGGATGTACAGCGATTGGTGGATCGGATCGTCGATGCCTACAACGGATGGCAAGCTGCCCCAGTCGAAAACCAGCCTAAATTTTTGCTACCCGAAGGGGTTGTGGCTCAGGTTGAAGCGGCGATCGCCATCAGCGATTACCTCTCAAACCAGCAAGAGCAATTTGTGCAGCAGAGCCGATACACCTACAAGCCCTGGGTTATTGTCAAATCTGGTGTATGAAGAAGAATTAAGCAGCGTTTTTGGTCGTGGAGCGAACGAGGTCAGTGATTGCGATACCATCCTGAAATTTGACTCCTTCAATCACCTGAGCTAGGCGATTAAATCCGCGAA
>JBJTUI010000778.1:0-4391 GCA_046080625.1 Elainella sp.
GTGGCCGCTTTGCAGGCCCAGCAAACCTGGGACGGGCTGCTCTCTCACCTGCCAGACGTGACTCCAGAGCAGGCCAGACAGTATGGGTTGGTCTAACGGACTTCTGATTTCTAGCCGCTTCGGTACACTGATGGCAGCTCACCTGGAGAAGCCACATCATTATGCCCCGACAGCTGATCAGTTCTGGATCGCCATTTGAAGCCGAGATTGCCTACTCGCGGGCTGTGGTTGATGGGGACTGGATATTTGTTTCCGGCACGACTGGATTTGACTATGTTAGCCTGACGATTGCCGAGAGCCCAGCTGAGCAGACCGAGCAATGCCTGAAAAATATCCAGGCGGCCCTAGAGCAGGCCAACGCGACCCTGGCCGACGTGGTGCGCGTCCGCTACATTTTGCCCGATGGGGCAGATTTTGAGCAGTGCTGGCCGGTCCTGCGTCGCTACTGGGGCGAGGTTCGTCCGGCGGCCACGATGATCTGCGCTGGTCTGATGGATGCCCGCATGAAGATCGAAATCGAAGTCACGGCCCGCAGACAAACGAGCCAGGGCTAGTATCTCAGGCCATTAGCGATTAAATTTAGCAAAGGCACCAACTTTCTCTGATGGCAATTCGCATTTTTCAGTTTAATTAGGGAAGGCGAAACAAGGTAGATCCATGAAGTTCTGCAAGCTGGCAGATATCGCAGATTGGCAAGACCCGGAGTTTCAGGCAACCGCTGGCCTGCTGCAGGAAGGTGCTCGGAGCCGCAAGGCCTGGGAGTTTATTCAGGTGTATCGGGGTTTGAAGCAGCTGGGGTTGCTCAACGGCGACTCACAGGCTCTGGGGCTGGGGGTTGGTCAGGAAAACCTGATCTATGCCTTTGCCAACGTCTGTCAGCATGTGGTGGCGACCGATCTGTATGAATCCCAGGACTGGTCCACCGCCGCCCTCAGCGTCCCGGAGGTCTACCAGAAAAATCCCTTCCCCTACCCGGTCGATCGGCTCACCGTGCGCCACATGGACATGCGCCGGATCGAGTATCCCGACGCCAGCTTTGACTTCGTCTGGAGCTGCTGCGCGATTGAGCATGTGCCCAACTTCCGCGATCTGCACCAGGTCTATCAAGAAATCCATCGGGTGCTGAAGCCCGGCGGCATTGCGGCCCTGACAACCGAGTTCAACAACACCGACCGGCCCAGCTACGAGCCACACCTGCTGTTCACGGATCGGCAGTGGATGGAGTCCTGGCTGACCGGGGCCGATCCGCTGGTGCAGGGCTTTGAGCTGATCGACTCGCCCAGTTTTGACCTGAGCGACCGCCCCGAAAATCAGCCCGTTTCGCGTCGGGTGGCCGAAGCTATCCAGGTCTACTGCAACGATATTGTGCTGAACAGCGTCTCCTGCTTTTTGCGCAAAACCGGCGAGTTTCAGCGCCCCTACGACGAGAGCTGGCTGCCCGAGTTCTGGCGCACCTACCTGGCTGCCTGCGATGCCCACCGCGACCGCAACTTTGACCAGGCCGAAGCGCTGCTAACCCCCCTGACCCAGTCCAATCTACCGCCCCGGCTGCGGGTGCGAGCCCTGCGTCGTCTGGCCGACGCCCTGTTTGCCCAGGCCAAATTCGACGAGCTGGGGCAGGTCTGTCTGGCCGCCCTCCCTGATGCCGCCAACTTCCAGGACGAAAATCAGTGGATGCCGCTGGCCAACTACTGCCTGAAAACCGGATTGGCAACCGAGGCCAAGCTGCTCTACGAATTGGTAGAAACCCTGCCCAGCACAAACCTGGAGCTGGTAATTCAGAGTCGCCTGAAGCAGGCCAAATGCTACGAGCAGCAGGGTCAGCTAGAACGCGCCCTGGATCTGGTCGGCAAGGCGGAACAGGCCCTAATTCCGGGCGACCCCGTGGAAACCAAATTTAGGCCCAAGGTCTATTTCCGCACCGGCTTCCTCTACGAAAAACTGGGCCAGCTCGCCCCGGCGATTCGCTTCTACAAGCTGGCAATCGAGATCTCGACTGCCGACCCGGAGCTGCAAATCACCTGCTACCGCCGCCTCACTACTTGTTTGCAAAACCAGATCAAGCAGGCCAACGAGCGCGTTGAATCCCTGGAGGCCGCGACTCGGATGATGCAGGACAGCAACTTCTGGAAACTGCGGTCGGCCTTTGTCAACCTCAAGGGCGTCTTGAAAAAGCGGGGCTTCCCCTCGGGCTGAGCCGTTGAGCAGTTTGAAGATAACGCTGCGGGCCGCGACTTCGGGAACATTGGCTGGCGGCTGACAAATGGGGTGAGCGGGGTGAGTAGGGCGACAAATGGGTATGACTGTTAAACCAATGCGGATGCGGGCAACCCGGCTGCCGTCGGGCATCTGGCTCGGCCTGCTGGTGACACTGATCGGCCTGCTCTCGTTTCGCATCTACGCGGCCCACCTCGCGCCCGACCTTGATTCGGATAGCGCTATCCACATTCTGATGGCGGCAGACCTGCGGCTGCCCCAGGATCTCTACTACTGGGGCCAGGATCGGCTGGGCAGCCTGTTGCCCCTGCTAGCCCACGCTCTGCTCAAGCTGACGCCACTCACGCCCGCTGAAGCGATTGCGGCGGTGCAGTATTTTCTGCTGGCAGTAGGCTACCTCTGCCTCAGCAGCCTGTTCCAGACCCGATTTGCCCGGCTGGCCTTTGCTGTCGTCTGGTTTCTGCCGATTTTCGACTTCAGGACGCTGGTGGTCACGGCCCATCCCTACGGCCCCCAGTTTGCCCTGATTGGCTTGGCCCTTGTGCTGGTCAACCAGATGTTGCCCGCTCTGACCTGGGCCAGCTGGCGACGCAATCTGCTGCGGCTGGGGCTGATCGCAGCCTGCCTGATGCTCGGCGTTTGGGTTTCGGACTTCTCGATTCTATTCATCGCGGCTCTGGTCGTTCTGGCCATTGCAAGAGTGCTGCGACGCTGGTTCCGCGTCTCGGTTGACGCCGCCCAAACCGTGCTGATTCGGGCCGAAATTCCCCAGGTGCAGCTGCGGCGGCTGGGGCTGATGCTGCTGGCCGGTGGCCTGCTGGCTGGGCTGGGGCTGGGGCTGATCGGCTCCGCCAAACAAACGGCCTCGGCCCAAAACGACTACGCCCGCCTCACCAATCTGGCAGAACTCCAAACCAATCTGGGCCGGTTGGTGTCGGCTTGGTGGCAGACCGTCAGTTTTCGCGCCAATCCCTTCCTCAGCTGCTACGCTCTGCTGATCACGGGCCTGCTGGTCTACTGGGCCTACGCGCTCTACCGGTCGTACCGCCAGCGGCCAGCGCAGCCAGTCTCAGTACAACCAGTCTCAGTACAACCAGTCTCAGTACAGCCAATCTCAGACTGGGTCTACTTTTTTGCAGGCAGCGCCCTCATGGGTTTTCTGCTGCTGATTACCGCTTGGTGGGTCTACGAAAACACCACCAATCTGCGCTACTTTGTTCCGGTGTATGTGACCGGGTGGATGGCGGCTCTGCTGCTGGTTGAACAACTGTCTGGCCGCATCAGGCGGATCAGTCTACTGCTGATCGGGCTAATTGTCCTGTGCTCGCTGGCCAGCCAGCCCCAGAGTTTTGCTTTGCCCCGGCCTGTCGCTAAAGTGGAGCAGTTCCAGCCCCTCACTGACCTCGGCAAAGCCGGATTCATTGGCGACTACTGGAGTTCTTACATTCTCTGTACCGCCAACCCAGATCAGCTGGCCTGCACCTCCCACGATCTGCAAAACCGCACTCCCTGCGACCCGGCCTCAGCCCAGATCACGAAGGCCCAGAGAACGGCCCAGAGAACCGAAAATCACCGGCTGTTTAAAGCGGTGCGCTGTGCTCGCTGCGCCCGTCGCGTGCTGCGCGCCAAGTCCATCTATCTGGTAGAGCGGGACTGGCTGCCCGAGTTCCCACCGGAGATGCAGCAGTTTGGTCAATGTCTGGTTAAAACCGGCGAACCCCAAACCATCGCCGGATACCGCATGGCCCCCTACCGGGTGAAGAGGTTAGATGGGCCAAAGTGACCCATGGTTACTCTAGAAGGTCAGATCGGGTTTTGAGACCTATGGTTCGAGCATCGGTGTTGATCGCCGCCCCTACGGAGGATGGGCAGTAAAGGGCGTGATAGGACTGTGCTGTCAGAATCAACCCGTCTTTGCTTGACTCAGCATCTTTCTGAGTTCGTCGTTGAGTTCCCGAAATAGGAATCGGGGACTGACTTCGTCTAGCACTTCTACTATCCGGTTCATCTGGGCCGAAATGATGAAAGAGGGGAGTTATAGCGATTATCAGTCTTGTTCAGTACAGTAGCAGCAGTGTGTAAACCAGCCTAAGAAATCCTCTTTTGTCACTTCTATGAACGCCGTCTCTAATGCCTTGAGTAAATCAGGATAGGTTCTTGCACCAATACGACGG
>JBJTUI010000779.1:0-9427 GCA_046080625.1 Elainella sp.
TTCGTCCCGCTCCTCGTCCAGCAGAAAAATCGTCGTGCGGTCGGCGTTCAGCAGTTCGCCCGTCTTCAGGGTGATCGAACGCAGCATTTCGTTGAGGATGGCGTCGAACCCCTGGGACTCCAGCACGTCATCCAGAATCGACAGAGTTTGATTCACAACCCGCAGCCGCTGCTCCACGTCGGTGACGACCTGCTTGAAGGTGTCCTGGGTCAGCGGGGCGAGGAAGTTGGCAAACGAAGTTTTGGGCGTCAGGGCAACCGCACCGGGCTCTGAACTGGGCTGGATTTCCCGTCCCGAATCCAACTGAACGGATGCCGCCGGGGTTTGCCCCTGGTCTGGTCCCTGGCTTTGCCCCTGGCTTTGCCCCTGACTTTGCAGCATCTGCTGCGGGGCACAAGGAGCATGAGCAGTGATCGGGGCGTCGAACTGCGAACCGGCCTGCTGGACGGCTGGGCCGTTAGCTTCAGCGGTTTGGATGGCGCTGATAGGCAGGTTCTGAGAAGACAGATCCTGAGAAGACAGGCAGTTGGAAGCAGTTGCAGCCTGAGTCATGGAAGTCATGCCAGTAAAAGCCTCCGTTTCAAACGTAGAACGATCTGGGGGAGTAGATGGGCAGTCGGAAGAACTAGAGGGATTGAGCTGATTTGCCGAGTAGACCGCTTGGGAGAGCGATGGCGAAAACAGGGGGAACTGAACCAGACGAGAGAACGAAGCTGTCATAGATGCATTGTTGGCTGAGCTTCCAGGACAAACGTAACCCGGACCTCCAGATTCCTCTACAGCAGGATCAACTACGTCCAGCGCATCCAGACTACGGTTTTAACGGAGGCAGGAGGGGGCAAACACACCTCCTAAATTTTCCGTCTCAGCCCTTAAAGCCAGTAGCTGTCAGCGGTTCATCCTCTGTGCGAGCCTGAAGGTCAAATCAAGGGTGCCCACCATCTTGACGAAACTAGCATTTCAGTGTTTATGCAGTGGACAAAGAATTTTGCAGCAATCAATGCCTGCTGCATCGCCCCAATCTGAGGATTTTGAGGCAGCTAGAACAGTCCGGGCAGAGTCAAATGGCTGCGAGCAGAAACTCAGTCAGAAAAGCTAAAAATCAGGACGTGAGCCGGTTCACGCTTCTTTTTGTCATACCCCGAGCAAAGCAGCAAGGGACAGCTACGGGGCTGGATTCATCAAAGTTTTATGGAGCGGTCCAGGTTTTGTGTGGAACTGCGGTAGGCAGTCTGCTCAGCCGTTGAACGCTAGCCCTAGCCCTCTGAAAGTTTGCGCAATCTGTACAGGCAGTTCATCGGCCCTTCATCCGGAATCACCAGACTGGAAATATAGTGTTAAACGTAGATTTGTAGAGGCTCCGGCCCAAAAGGCGGAATCAGTATAGGTGGAGTCAGTTCTGTCCTCATGTCCTCACATCCCGCTCTTGTGCCCCCTCCAGCTGGCTTGACCCGATTTGCTGACCCCTGAACCATTCAAGCGAAGCAGGCGTTAGGATTCCACTGCGCGACAGCAATTTAGCCAACCTGAATTGGCGAACGCCCCCATCCCCGGCCCTTGCCCCCAGTTTGGGGGAAGGGAGGACACAACTTCCAATCGCTCAACTTTATTGATTGCTATTGATTGCTCAATTTTCAAGCGCTCATTCGATTGCGCATTTAGCCCGCGAGCTGAGGCTTTAGTTCCATCTCTCGTCGGTTAGTAAGAGCCACTAGTAAGAGCCACACTGTCATTTTTTTAGCTAAGGAGAGTTATCTATGGTGAACCGTGAGTTCTGGCAGGGCAAAAAGGTATTTATGACCGGCCACACCGGGTTCAAGGGCAGTTGGCTATCCCTCTGGTTACAAGAGCTGGGAGCCGAGTTAACCGGGTTTGCCCTGAAGCCGCCTTCTAACCCCAGCCTGTTTGAGCTGGCCAACGTGGCCTCCGGCATGACCTCGATTGAAGGCGACATCTGCGACTTTGAAGCCCTGAAGCAGGCCATGGCCGAGGCTCAGCCCGAAATCGTGATTCACATGGCGGCCCAGCCGATTGTGCGGCGCTCCTACCAGGCTCCGATTGAAACCTATGCCACCAACGTCATGGGCACTGTTCACCTGCTGGAAGCGGTGCGGCAGGTCGGAGGCGTCAAGGTCGTGGTCGATATCACCTCCGACAAGTGCTACGAGAACAAAGAGTGGGTCTGGGGCTACCGGGAAGACGACCGGCTGGGCGGCTATGACCCCTACAGCAGCAGCAAAGCCTGCGCCGAACTGGTGGCCGCCAGCTACCGCAATTCGTTCTTCAACCCGGCCAAATACGAAGAGCACGGCGTCGCTCTGGCTACGACTCGGGCAGGCAACGTGATCGGCGGCGGCGACTGGGCTGCCGACCGGCTGATTCCCGATATCCTGAATGCGGTGATGAAGGGTGAGTCGGTGTTGATTCGCAGCCCCCGTGCCACCCGGCCCTGGCAGCATGTGCTGGAGCCCCTGAATGGCTACCTGATGCTGGCCGAACGGCTCTATAGCGAGGGCGTTGCCTATGCCGAAAGCTGGAACTTTGGTCCCGACGACCTCAACGCCAAACCCGTCTCCTGGATCGCCGACGAACTGTATGAGCTGTGGGGTAACGGCATCACCTGGACCCAGGATGGCCCCGGCAACCTGCATGAAAACACCTTCCTGAAGCTGGACTGCACCAAGGCCCACACTCGGCTGGGCTGGCTGCCGAAGCTGGATATCAAGGCGACGCTGCAATGGATCGTGGAATGGAGCAAAGCCTACGAACGCGGTCTGGACATGCGCCAGTACACCGAATCCCAAATTCGCCGGTTCATGGAGCTGGGTCAGCCCGGTCTGGCAGCCAGCGAGCCTTCCCACAAGGTCGCCCAGCTCAGCAGCAAGTAGATCAGCGCCAAGAAACCAGCGCCAAATAAACCAGCGCCAGCTAGATTGGGCCAACCAAATTGGGCGATCTGATAGCGCCCTCCAAGTTCTGAAACGACAGCTAAAATAGCACGGGCGGTTTTGGTCGCGGGAATTCCCAGACCAGAGCCGCTTTTCCGTTTTTTGGCGTTTATGGCGCTGATTTTGGGGTGCTCGATTTTGGAAGGAAGCTGTTCAGGCGGCTGAGGGCATCGCCTGGGCCAGAATCTCCTGATAGAAGCCCTGAAGCTGACGGGTAGCGGCAGCCCAGCCCCAGCGTTCGGCTTCCTGACGGGCGTTCTGGCGCATCCGGTCGCGGGACTCTGAATCACTGAGCAGCCGCTGGGTGGCGGTAATCGCGCCCTGCTCGTCGGCAGGGTCAAACAGGTAGCCGTTCACCCCGTCCGTAACGATATCGGGAATGCCGCCCGCGTTGGCCGCAATCACCGGACAGCCCGCCGCCATCGCCTCCAGCAGCACCAGCCCCAGGGTTTCGGTGCGGGAGGGGAAGACAAAGGCATCGGCAGAGGCAAAGGCCGCCGCTAGATCCTTGCCGGTCAGGTAGCCGACAAAATGGGTGGGCGTATCGGCGAAATGTTTTTCCAGCTCCGGGCGGTAGGGGCCGTCGCCCACCAGCGCCAGACGAGCCCCAGGAATCGCCTCCAGCACGGGCTTGATCCGGTCGATTTCTTTCTCGGCAGAAAGCCGACCTACGTAAAGCAGAATCGGGCTGTCGGGGTGGCCCTGAGAAAGGTGGTTGCGGACCTCGCGGCTGGCTAGACTCGGCTCAAACAGCTCCGTATCGACGCCCTTCTGCCAGACCTCGACCCGCTCAATGCCGTGGGAGGTGAGGGCATCCTGCATGGCGGTGGAGGTACAGAGGTTGATCTGGGCCTGGTTATGGACGGCCTTGAGCAACTCCCACATCACGCCTTCCAGCATACCCAGCCCGTAGTGTTCCAGGTATTTGGGCAGGTGGGTGTGGTAGGAGGCCAGCAGCGGCACCTCCAGCGACTTGGCGTAATACAATCCGCCCAGGCCCAGCACCGCCGGGTTGACGATGTGAATTAAATCAGGCCGAAACGCCTCCAGCTTCTGGCGAATCGCCGGACGGGGCAGAGCCAGCTTCAGCTCCGGGTAGAGCGGTAGGGGAAAGCCGGGCACCCCGTAGATTTTGGCACCCCGGTATTCGGTCAATCCTCCGTCGGGCGAGATCACCAGAACCTGATCGCCGAGACGCTGGAGGTGGTCAACCGTGTGGCTGAGCCGGGTGACAATGCCGTCAACTTTGGGAAGAAACGTTTCTGTGAATAGGGCAATTCGCATAAGCGCTCGTAGGCTAGAGGGCTAAAGGACCAAGCCGAGATCGCAGGATGAAAGATTTAGGAGCGGGAAATCAGGGGTTGAAACTGGCCAGGATGACTTGTCGTTGATCTGTCATTGACTTGTCATAGTGATGTGCCGAACTTACCGATCGCGATTACAAAATCATCGCGATTACAAAATCAGGGAGTCGACCGGGGCATTGTGCAAAGGCCCTGGATGCCAATCGCCCAGATCACGCCGCCCAGCAGCACCCCAACGCCTTCAGCAAAACAGTTGAGCCGGTGCCGATCCTCAGCCTGGGCGGCAATCATCAGGTCCGTCTGGGTAGGATTGCCTGCTGCCACCTGCACAAATCTCTGGTGGCTGGCGGTGAGGGCAGCCCAGTCGCGAAACAGCCAGTAGGCGCTGAAGCTGCTGAAACTAGCGCCCGGCAGCACAACCAGCAGGATCAGCACCCAGACACGCATGGTCTAACCCTTCCACTTCACCTTGGGCAAAATTTGCTTTTCATCTACCCGGTTGCGGTACTTAACGCTGAAGTTGAGCAGCGAATCGAGCAGCGAGTCGGAGAGGAAGTGGGGCTGGAGGCCCAGATCCAGCAGATTGGTGTTTTTGGCGTTGAAGTAATGCTCTTCTTTTTCGACGCGCGGGTTTTCCAGGTTGTTGATCTCGACGTTCAAACCCACGGCGTTGCCCGCTTTCTTCACCATCAGGGCCAGATCGCCGACGCTGAACATCTCCGTGAACTGGTTAAACACCCGGAACTCGCCCGCATTTGCCGGATTGTTGACGGCGATTTCAATACAGCGCACCGTGTCGCGGATATCCAGGAAGCCGCGGGTCTGACCGCCCGATCCGTAGACCGTGAGCGGATGGCCAATCGCCGCCTGGATGCAGAAGCGGTTCAGGGCCGTGCCAAACACGCCGTCGTAGTCCAATCGGTTGATCAGCAGTTCGTCCATGCCGGTTTCTTCGGTCAGAACGCCGTAGACCACGCCCTGGTTCAGGTCCGTAGCGCGCAGGCCCCAGATCCGGCAGGCGAAGTGAATGTTGTGGGAGTCGTGGACTTTGCTGAGGTGGTAGAAAGAGCCGGGCTGCTTGGGATAGGGCAACGTGTCCTTGCGGCCATTGTGCTCGATTGTGATGTAGCCTTCTTCGATGTCGATGTTGGGTGTGCCATATTCGCCCATCGTGCCCAGCTTCACCAGATGGCAGTCGGGGAAATGTTCGTGCATCACATAGAGCAGGTTGAGCGTACCTACCACGTTATTCACCTGGGTGAGCACGGCATGTTCACGGTCGATCATCGAGAAGGGAGCAGAGCGCTGTTCGCCAAAATGCACCACGGCGGTTGGCTCAAACTTCAGCATCGCCTGCTTCAAAAACTCATAGTTATTGATGTCGCCGATAAACAGGTCAATTGTTTTTCCGGTCAGGTCTTTCCAGCGCTGAATCCGCGTTTGAATCGGCGCAATGGGAGTCAGGGTTTCGACGCAAAGCTCTAAATCCCAATGTCGGCGAACCAAATTATCTAGAATGGCAACCTCGTACCCTTTATTCGACAGGTAGAGCGCGGTTGCCCAGCCGCAATAGCCATCACCACCAATAACTAAGACTTTCATGTGCTGATCTGCTGAGTTGATCTACTTCCGATACTCCGCTAAATCTACCAGAGTTTGGCCACTCTCTCACCTGCCCAAAGGATTTATCGCGGCATTTTTCAACGCAATCACCCCCGACAAAGCTAAATTTAAGAAGTGGAGTCGTAGATAGAGTTGTAAAAACAGAGCTGCCATGGATCGGGAACCCCTTATTTTGATGTCGAATCGGGAGCTGGAAAAAATGCGGCGGGCCTGCCAGATGGCGGCGGAGCTGCTGCAATACCTGGAGCCCATGGTGAAACCGGGTGTCACCACGCTGGAGCTGAACGACGCTGCCGAAGCCTGGACCCAGGAGCGGGGAGCCAAAAGTGCGCCCTTAGGCTATCCCCAGGGCAGCGACAACCCCTTCCCAAAATCCATCTGTACCAGCGTCAACGAGGTGATCTGTCACGGCATCCCCAGCGCCAAACAGGTGCTGAAAGCGGGAGACATTATCAATATTGACGTGACGCCGCTGCTGGACGGCTACCACGGCGATACCTCACGCACTTTTTTTGTGGGGGAACCCTCGCCCGTAGCCCGCAAGCTGGTAGAAGTCACGGAAGCCTGCCTCTGGCACGGCATTCGGGCTGTTAAACCGGGCGGCAGGGTCGGCGATATTGGCGCAGCGATTCAGGAATATGCCGAGGCTCAGGGCTTCTCGGTAGTGCGCGATTTTGTTGGGCATGGGGTAGGCAAAATCTTCCACGCCGCCCCCCAAATTCCCCACTATGGCCAGCGCGGCAAGGGCACCAAGTTCCGGCCCGGCATGGTGTTCACGATCGAGCCGATGATTAACGAGGGCACCTACGAAGTCAAAATGCTGAAGGACAAGTGGACCGCGATCACCAAAGACCGCAAGCTGTCGGCCCAGTTTGAGCACACCATAGCCGTGACGGAAGACGGCGTTGAGGTGCTGACCCTGCTGCCCGAGCGCGTTCTGGCCTAGGGGCTATAGCACCCCCGACAGCTGCCGCAGCAGAGCGAACCGGAGCAACAGCAGCGGCCTCTTTGAAGTTTTAGCCACTTTGGGCCGCAAGAACTTACCCGCCAGCAGCCGTCCCAGTCCGCGAGTTCGGGCCTGCAACCGGCCCTGGATCAGGGCGAGCCGAGGTTGTTGGACTGCTGTGGCATAGGGGGGCAAAAAGGCGAGCTGGCCCCAAAGCACGTCGGCCCGGTGGATGCCGCTCAGGCCGTTGCGGCGATGCTCGGGGTTGGGAATGCCGCCATGTTCGCCGTAGTTGCGGAAGGGAATATAGTTTTTCAGCCCCTGTCGTCGCAGAAATTTGTCGATCTCGGAATCAAACGTGGTGTAGCTCGTCTCGGCAATTTCTGTTACCAGCTGGCAGAGGGCAGCGGCGGCAGCAGGCGTGACGATATAGGCCACCAGCCCGGTCGAGTAGCCTTCGCCAAACCCATCTGGCGTCACCGAGTAGAGCTGGGGCGCACAGGTATAGAGCCAGGCTAGCCCCACATCGGTCTGATTCAGGCGAAACGGCAGGGGCAGCTGGCCCAAATTCATAACCGGCACAAAATCGGCTTCAACGATCAGCGTTGGCTGACTAGCTTGAGTTGCCCGCAGCCAGGCCCGATGGTGGTTGAGCAAACAGCGGTAGCTAGAGCTGTAGCCCTGGTATTCGGGCCGGTCGATCTGGCGCAGCACTTCACAGGCGAGCCCGGTTTGGGTGAGAGCCGCCTCCAGTTTGGTGGTGTCTTCTCGATAGGCCACAATCAGCGTCTGGCCAATTGCCTGGATCAGCGGCACTGCGGAGTCGGAAGCAGGTTGGGCAAACATAGGATGTTCTTGTATGTCTATGAACAAGTGAGCTGGTCTTGAGGTCTTCAGCATTCCGGCGGCAAGCTCCGAACACCATCCTGAAGATGCCCGTCTATTGCCGTAAATTCACGACTGACCGCCGTCCAAACGGCTTTTGACTCGTGACTCCTGATAGAGTGGGGAACAGCGAGTGGATGTTGGCAGCATCAATCACCCTACAGACACCCTACAGACACCGGGCGTTCAGGCAAAAGTATGAGTGCGATTGTTCAAGTAGAAAAGCTGCTGGGCAGCGAGGCGGTGATGCCCTGGGAACAGGTCGAGCCGAGTTTGCAGGGACAGATTAGCCGCGCCCTACAGCCCGGATCAACCCCGGCAGGTGTGGTCTATCCAGCCAGTCTGGAAGCCCTGGCCGAAGTGGTGGCCTGCGCTCACCTGAACCGCTGGCGGATTTTGCCCTGTGGCGCTGGCAGCAAGCTGCATTGGGGCGGCTTGGCGGCTGGAGCTGAGCTGGTGGTGAGTATGGCCCGGCTGAATCGCCTGATCGAGTTTGCCAGCGGTGATCTGACCGTGACTGCCGAGGCGGGTATGACCCTGGTCGCGCTCCAGGCTGAGATTGGTAAAACAGGTCAGTTTCTGGCCGTTGACCCGGCCTATCCCGACCGGGCTACCCTGGGCGGCATCGTGGCTACCGCCGATACGGGAGCCCTACGGCAGCGCTATGGCGGCATCCGCGACCTGCTGATTGGCCTGACGCTGGTGCGCAGCGATGGCAAAATCGCTAAAGCGGGCGGACGGGTGGTGAAGAATGTGGCGGGCTATGACCTGATGAAGCTGCTGACCGGCTCCTACGGCACCCTGGGAATTCTGGCCCAGCTCTCGTTCCGCCTCTATCCCCTGCCCCAGGCCACAACCACGCTGATGCTGACCGGAGATGCGGCGCGACTGGCCCAGCTGACGGCAACGCTGCTGGCTTCGGCCCTGACGCCTACCGCGATTGAACTATTGTCTGGCGCTAGGGTGCAGCAGCTGGCGGCCTCGGGCCAAACCGGCTCCCTTGCACCCGCCTTCAGCGATCTGGGGCTGGTGGTTCGCTTCCAGAACATTGAGGTGAGCGTGGTGCAGCAGGCCGAACAGCTAGCAGCCCTGGCTCAACAGATTGGGCTGACCAGCCAGCGGGTTGAGCAGGAGGACGCTCTATGGCAACAATTGCGAGCCCAAATCGACGCCCTGCCCCCGGAAGGTGGGATTACCTGCAAAATAGGAGTAGAGCCTGCTCGGGCGGTGGAACTGCTGAGCCAGATGGATGCTGAGCTGGGTACGATCCACGCGGGCAGCGGTCTGGGCACCGTTCACCTGCCGTTCGCCGATTTTCCTTCTGACCCAGCTGTTTTGGCAGCCGTGCAGCGTCTGCGCCAGTCCTGTCAACAGCGAGGCGGTTTTTTGTCGGTTCTGGCAGCCCCGGTTGCCTTTAAACAGCAGTGTTTGGATCAGCAGATCGACCTGTGGGGCTACACGGGCGACGCGCTTGATGTGATGCAGCGGCTCAAGGCCCAGTTTGATCCCGAGTCTCTGCTCAGCCCCCGCCGGTTTGTGGGGCAGATCTAGACTGGCAAATTCAGACCCGCAGTTCATTTAAATGGTTCTTCCAGAATTGCCGTGGTGTCTTTCTACATCTAGTGTGTGGGAACAAGCACGGCTGAGCGCTTATGTCATGATCAGAGCAGATGAGTTTGGGAATAGACATGGACAACCAGTTTCAAATTCCACTCGACCTG
>JBJTUI010000780.1:0-2633 GCA_046080625.1 Elainella sp.
GCCCAACGCCCAGTGCCGCTACGAGTCCCACAATCGACCCTGGGCCAATCCCATCCAAACCGTGGGCATTCCCCAACTGCCGGAAGGCGACCTGCTGCACCACAAATTTGGCCTGATTGACCAGCAAATCGTGATCACCGGCTCTCAAAACTGGAGTGAAGCCGCCAACCGCAGCAACGACGAAAATCTGCTCGTGATCCGCAGTCCCCTGGTCGCAGCCCATTTCCAGCGCGAATTCGACCGCCTCTATAGCACCGCCAGCCTGGGCAGGACAGCGAAACTGCAAGATAAGCTGCAGCAGGCGGCTTGTCGGAAGTGAGGATTCCAAAATCTAAAGAAATCGCATCAGAAATCAGGCACATTAAGTTCCGGTGTTAGGCTGCCTACTGAAGAAATTAGCCGGATGTGATAGTTTGCAGTGAGCACCAGTGGACGGCTAACGCGCCGAAATTAGCTCGCTAGACGGCTTGGCAAGATTGATGACAAGGAGTTTTGGCTATGCCTATCAAAGTTGGGATTAACGGGTTTGGGCGGATTGGGCGGCTGGTCTTTCGAACCGCCATTCAAAACCCCAATGTTGACTTCGTTGGGATTAACGACCTCGTGCCGCCCGATAACTTGGCCTATCTGCTGAAGTACGACTCGACCCACGGGACCTATCACGGTTCGATTGAGGCGAAAGAAGACGGCATCGTCGTAGACGGGAAATTTATTCCCTGTACTGCCATTCGCAATCCGGTTGAACTGCCCTGGGGCAAATGTGGGGCCGACTATGTGGTGGAATCGACGGGCCTGTTTACTAACTACGACGGCGCAGCTCAACACCTTCAAGCCGGAGCCAAGCGGGTGGTGATTTCTGCACCCACCAAGGACCCGGAGAAAGTCCCGACCTTTGTCGTTGGCGTCAACCACCATGACTTTGATCCGGCTAAGCATGTGATTGTCTCCAACGCCAGCTGTACGACCAACTGTCTGGCACCTGTAGCCAAGGTGCTGCATGAGAACTTTGGGATCGCTGAAGGGCTGATGACCACCGTGCATTCGATGACGGCCACCCAGCCCACCGTAGATGGCCCCAGCAAGAAAGACTGGCGGGGCGGGCGCGGTGCTTCCCAGAACATCATTCCCTCCTCGACTGGGGCCGCCAAGGCCGTGGCTCTGGTGCTGCCTGCCCTGAAGGGCAAACTCACGGGCATGGCTTTCCGGGTCGGCACCCCCGATGTGTCGGTCGTGGATCTCACCTTCAAAACCGAGAAAGCGACCAGCTACGCCGAGATCTGTGCCGCCATGAAGGCTGCCTCCGAAGGCGAGCTCGCCGGGATCTTGGGCTACACCGAAGACGAAGTGGTGTCGATGGATTTCCGCACCGACTCCCGCTCCAGCATTTTTGACGCCAAGGCGGGCATCGAGCTCAACGCCAATTTCTTCAAGGTCGTGTCCTGGTACGACAACGAATGGGGCTACTCCCAGCGCGTCATCGACCTGATGCTGGAAATGGCCGGAAAGGAAGGCATGTTGTAGGAGAGGTAGGGGAGATGAGGAGGTGAGGGGTAAGAGAGGATGAGGGGTAAGACAGAGCAGATGCGGCAAATCGGCGGGTGAGATATAGAGAACGGCAAAAACCGGAATCAGCCTATCCTTCTACTCCCCATCCCATCCCCTCCTCATCCCCTCATCTCTTCAACCCTCGCCCCCAAACACCCGCGTCGCTGGCCCCGTCATATAGAGCCGCTGATCGAGTTCGCGCCATTCGATCTCCAGGCAGCCGCCCGGCAGTTCTACCGTGGCCCGACGCTCGGCTTTCTGGTTCAACACCGCCGCCACTAGCGAGGCGCAGGCTCCCGTACCGCAGGCTAGCGTAATTCCGGCCCCCCGTTCCCAAACCCGCATTTTCAGATAGCTGGGGCTGACCACCTCGATAAATTCCGTGTTGGTGCGCTGGGGAAAGGCCGAATGGTGCTCGAACTGGGGACCAATCGCCTCCAGCGGGATCGCCGCCGCGTCTTCGACGAAGGTGATGCAGTGGGGATTGCCCATGCTGACACAGGTGACATTCCAGGTCTGGCCCGCTGCCTCAAGGGGATGATCCACGACTTTTTGGTCGGGTGCGGCCAGGGTGGTGGGAATCTCGGCGGCCAGCAGGCGCGGCAGACCCATATCCACGGTGATTTGGCCATCCGGGCGCAGCGTCGGGGTGATCAGGCCCGCTAGCGTATGAATGCGGTAGGTGGTCTGGCTGTGGCCGTCTAGGTCGGCGACGAAGGCCGCCATACAGCGAATCCCGTTGCCACACATCTCTGGTTCCGAGCCGTCCGAGTTGAAAATCCGCATCGTGTAGTCGGTGCCCTCCTGTCCCGGCAGGGCGAAAATTACGCCGTCGGCTCCGATGCCGAAATGGCGATCACACCAGCTAACGGCCTGCTCGGGCGTCAGTACCGGCTGGGGCGACTGCCGGTTGTCGATCAAAATAAAGTCGTTGCCCAGCCCGTGATATTTGACAAACTGAATCCCCATGACCCGCTCCATGCCCAACGGCAGAAATCGTTAAAATACAGGCACCAATACAAAGAATACCTGAAGTTTTTCGACTCTACCTGGGATTTCTATAGGATGTAAAGCGAGTTGCACATCGC
>JBJTUI010000781.1:0-5400 GCA_046080625.1 Elainella sp.
GCTCGAAGGTTTGCCCTTGGGCTTGGGCGTGATGGACTTCCGGTTCATGGGCGGCAGCATGGGCTCGGTGGTCGGTGAAAAGCTGACCCGCCTGATCGAGCGCTCCAGTCGGGAGCGACTGCCGGTGGTGATTGTCTGCGCCTCGGGCGGTGCCAGAATGCAGGAAGGCATGCTGAGCCTGATGCAGATGGCCAAAATTTCTGCGGCCCTAGAGCGCCATCGCGAAATGGGTCTGCTCTATATGCCGGTTTTGACCCACCCGACGACGGGCGGCGTCACGGCCAGTTTTGCCATGCTGGGTGATATCATTCTGGCAGAACCCAAGGCCACAATTGGCTTTGCCGGTCGGCGCGTGGTCGAACAAACCCTGCGGGAAAAGCTGCCCGATGACTTCCAGACCTCGGAATATCTGCTCACCCATGGCTTTGTCGATACAATCGTGCCGCGCACCCAGCTGAAGCGCAACCTGGCCCAGTTGATCCGCCTGCACCAGCCCCAGAGCCACTCCCAGCCCCAGCACTCCCAGGATGCGAGTTACGCAGCAGAAGGCACGGCTAATAAAGGTACGGCTGATAAAGATACGGCTGACAGTAGCAATAACGGCCATTTTGCCTACGTCCATAACGCGATGTCCAACCCCATCGCCGATGCGGTCCCTGATACGGTGCCCGACAAATTTTCGATTCGAGTCAGAGCCGAAGATTAGGTCGTTTTGAGGGGCTTATATTACAATCTTGCGAAGGCCAGCAGGGTTTCCTGTTGCCCTCTTCGTCTGCTCAGCCCGACCATCACCTATGTCAGACTTCTTCCAGTTTGAGGCAGATTTCACCGACTCTCTGCGCTGTATTCCTATGACAGTGCGCTACAAGCTGGATAGCTGTGGGGTGAAACTCAAACTACACCAGTGGAATCGATTTAGCACCGCCGAACGCCAGCAGCTCGTGGATTCCGCCTGTGACAGCCCCGCCGAGCGGGCAACCTACCGCAGCCAGCTGATTGGCTTAATTCAGGGCCAGGGCGAAACGCCCAGCGAGCTTCCCGTTGATCCCCAGCCTGCCTGGTTAGATAGCGCCCAGATTCCGGCTGAGGTGCAGGAGCAGGCTGCATCAGTTGGCCAAGCGCTGAGCCTGGATCAGTGGGTCGGGCTCTCGCCCCTACAGCGGTTTGCTCTGATTAAGCTGAGTCGCTCGCAGCACGAAAACAGCAATTTCCTGCCCGCCCTACGCGAGTTTAATCTGGTTCCTGACCCAGCCCAATAATGCGGCCTTCCGGCTTGCCCCTCAATCCTGTACTGCTTTGAAACCAGGCTGGTAAGATAGCGGCAAGCTAGTTCACCTGTGGGTTCAGGCCATGAATCAAACCGACCTGATCATCTTGACGGTCTACCTGATCAGCGTTTACTACGTGCTGCGTCAGGCCTGGTACTCGATCCCGATCATCAGCAACACGGTGATCAAGCACGAAGGCAATGTTTTCGACTACGAAGCCCTCAAGGACTTTTTAGATATTAAATTCAACCTGGGCAAGTCCTACCCCCTGAATCAACAGCTCACTCAGCTGGAAACCACCATCAGCAACAAATCCAATACAGCCACCCTGACAATTGACTGGGAAAAAGGGTCGTTGACCAATTTCCAGGGCGGCGACCGGCGGCTGTTCCGGTTAATTGAAGGGATGCAGAAGGGCGACCAGGCCAAGATTCAGGCGTCCAGCACCATTTCACCCCGACGCAGCCTCAAGGTCAACCTGACGGCGGAAGATCTGCTAGAAGCCAAGGAAGACGGGGGGCTGTCGGCCACCAAACAAATTGTCAATATTGAGCAGCTGGCCAAAGATCAGGCCGCCAAACCGGACCCCAACGAAAAGGACAAGGCCAAAATTAAGGCAGCCCAAGAGAAAATCCAGAAGCTCAAAACTATCTACAAGAACTTCATGGACAACAAAGAGCCGCTCAAGTTTTCGGTGCGCTTCCCGATTCAAATCACCAACATCAGCGAAGGGGCCAAACGCGACTCCTGGGGGTTTGTGGACTGCAACTTCTCCATCTCCCATGTCCGCACCAACCGCCGCGATCAGCTGCCCTGGAATCCGCCCAAGAAGTAGCGGGCCAAGAGCTGCGCTGGCATGAAGCCCGAGAATCAGTCAAAAAATTGAGTCAAGCAGCCATCGGGGGACAAAAACCGATCGGGCTGCCCAGATTGGGACTCTGCCCGTATAGACTGGAAACGAGGAAAGAGGAGGCGCAGGCGGTTGCAGACGGTTGGGTTTGTGCATTCCATAGATTCAACCGTTTGAGGAAAGTCCGGGCTTCCGAAAGACCAGACTTGCTGGGTAACGCCCAGTGCGGGCAACCGTGAGGAGAGTGCCACAGAAACATACCGCCAAATCTTCGGGTTTGGTAAGGGTGCAAAGGTGCGGTAAGAGCGCACCAGCAGCGCCGTGAGGCGCTGGCGCGGTAAACCCCGGTGGGAAGCAAGGTCGAAGGAGCCAAGGTTGGTCTTTTCCCGGCTCCGAGCAGGGTGGATTCCATACCTGCGCAATCCGCTAGAGGTGGTTGGTAACAGCCATCCCAGATAGATAACCGCCCTTTTGGCAATTTGCTAAAAGAACAGAACCCGGCTTATGTCCGCCTCTTTCCTTCTTCTCTCTCTGGCTCTCAAACTGCCTTCATGCTGTCAGATCTCCGGCGTCAATCGCTTCAGCAATTTTTAGCCCAATTTTTTTCGCCAGAACTCAACTCGGCCCAGCCCGACTGGCCCAGCATCAACTGGCCGCTGCTAGATTTGGCCCTGACCCACCCCACCGCTTCGCCAACGGCCAACTACGAGCGGCTGGAATTTGTCGGAGATGCGGTGGTCAAACTGGCCGCAGCCGAATTTCTGTTCACCGCCTATCCCGAGATCAGCGAAGGCGAGATGGCGGCCATTCGCAGCATTCTGGTCAGCGACCGCACCCTGGCGGCAATTGCTGACGAGTATCAGCTAGAGCGCTATTTGCTGATGGCCAGCAGCACCTCAACCGATCGGGTCGGGCGCGAAACTCGCCTGGCAGCCGCTTTTGAGGCGACGCTAGCCGCCCTGTACCTGAGTTCGGGCAACCTCAGCCTGATTCGACCCTGGCTAGACCGCCACTGGCAGCATTACACTACCGCGATTCGCCAAGATCCCACCCTGCAAAACTCGAAGGGAGCCCTGCAAGGGCTGACCCAGGGCTGCTATCACACCCTCCCCGAATACCAGGTCCGCGAGGTGGGTCAAACCTACGGCGACCCCGAGCGGTTTGTGGCCGAGGTCTGGGTGCAGGGCAAATGCTGGGGCAAGGGCAAAGGCCCCTCCAAAAAAGCGGCTGAGCAGGCTGCGGCCCATGCGGCCTATCTGGCCCTGAAAGCGCTGCCCCCTCAGTAGGCTTCAGGGTTGTCCATCGTCTCTAGTTGTCCATGTCTAGTTGCCCTGGAACCGCCAGTCGATTTTACGTAGTTCCCCCTAAATCATGTCTTTTTTGATCAGGGCACTCTATACCTGACCCTACTGAGAAGACACCGGGAAGCGACTATGGAAAACAGCCTGTTAACGCTCCAGAGTGGAGCCAAGACCGCGCCCTACTATACGTCGCTGCCGGTAGCTTCTTGTCGTCCTGTCAAGGTGGCTCTGCTGGGGGTGGGCCGCTGGGGTAGCCACTGGCTGCGGCATCTGCACAGCCATCCCCAGGCCGATCTGGTGGCCGTGGTAGATGCTTCACCAGACCGGCTGCACAGCCTGCATCGTCAGTATCAATTAGAACAGGCTTTGTTGAATACGGACTGGCGGGCTGCGCTTGAGCAATCTGAGCTTGAGGCAGTGGTGGTAGTAACCCCCGCCGCTAGCCATTTTCCGCTGATTGAGGCAGCCTTAAACCGGGGGTGTCACGTGCTGGCCGAGAAGCCGCTTACCCTCAGCCCCAGCGAAGCCTTTCAGCTCTGTTATCTAGCCGAACAGCAGCAGCGCCAGCTGGTGGTTGACCATACCTACCTGTTTCATCCGGCGGTGCAGCAGGGCCGAACGGTGGTGCGGCAGTCTCTGGGAGAATTGCGCTATGGCTATGCGGCCCGCACCCATCTAGGGCCAGTCCGCCAGGATGTGGATGCGCTCTGGGATCTGGCCATTCACGACATCGCCATTTTCAACTACTGGCTGAACGCAACGCCCGTAGAAGTTCAGGCCCAGGGGCTTAACTGGCTGCAGTCAGGCTTGGCAGATCTGGTATGGGTCAAGCTTACCTATGCCAGCGGATTCGAGGCCACGGTGCATCTCTGCTGGTCTAACCCTGATAAACAGCGGCGGTTGAGCTTGGTGGGTAGTCAGGCGGCTCTGATATTTGATGAACTGGCCGAGACTCCCCTGAAATTGCTGCAAGGCGAGTTTGCAGAGAATTTCACGCCCTCGAATCTGGCCCAGCAGGCGATTGACCTGGAACCCGTCGAACCCCTGCAAGCAGTTTGTAGCCACTTTTTGGACTGCGTGCAGCAAAACCGCGCTTCTGATATTTCTTCGGGCTGGCTGGGAGCGACTCTGGTTAAAATTCTGGCAGCCCTGACAGCATCGCTCCAGCAGAACGGTAAGCCAGTAAGCCTCTGAGCCACAGGACGCTTGGTGCTGGTCGATTCCTGCCTGCCTCAGAACCAACCGGGGTTTCACGGCTGGTAGCAGGGTAGGATAGATGGAGATGCCATAGATTTCTTTCCTAGGTTGAATGCTCAAGCTGTGCGTAAAACTTAGGATAAAGACGCTCTGATGTAGTGTAGATGCTCTGCTGTGGGCTACTCATGGCTATCCTGCTTCAGACTGAAGGTAGTGGAGGCTAGAAAAGTTCATACTTCTGGCCCAAAGTCGTGGCCTAAAGTCGTAGCGCAAGGTCATGGCGCAGGCTCATGGCTCACTATCGTAGCCAATGGCTCAAGCTAGGCTGGCCGAGCTAATCTAGCAGGCTAGATCAAACTTATTGATGCAAAATTTGGAACGGAGATGCCGCTATGGTATCCGAGCACAATTCTTGGCAGGGCAGTTCAACGGCTGATCAGTCCCCCTCAAGAAAGCAGCTTTTACAGGAAATCACGGTACTTCGAGAACAGGTGGCGAGTTTAGAACAGCAGATTGAAAGCCTGAAGCAGGCGGCCCAACCTGATTCAGACATTATTGCATTGGTTGAGGCCGAAAGAGCAGCGCGCGAATCTGCCGAAGTCGCCAACCGCCTCAAGGATGAGTTTCTGGCAGTCCTGTCGCACGTGTGAATTCCGGAAACTATGTCAGTTAGATCGGGAGGAAGATCCGGAAATTATGGCGGCTCCCTTATAGATCGCGTAACCGGATAGGAACTGTCAATCCCCTGCTTGAACGGGTTGCTCCTTGGAGGTGACAACCACGG
>JBJTUI010000782.1:0-2810 GCA_046080625.1 Elainella sp.
CAGGGGTTTGTCCATCCCGGCATGGTGATTGTCGGCACCGATTCCCACAGCTGCACCTACGGCGCGTTTGGCTGCTTTTCGACCGGCATCGGCAGCACCGACATGGCCAACCTGTTTGCCACGGGCGACCTGTGGATGCGCGTCCCGGCCACCCTGCGGATCGAGCTAAACGGCCCTCTGCCCGCCCAGATCAGCGCCAAGGATATCATGCTGTACCTGCTGGGACAAATCGGCTGCGACGGGGCGATTGGTAGAGTGCTGGAATTTACGGGAGATGTGATCGCGAATCTACCCATTGACGAGCGGATGACGCTGGCTAATATGGCGATTGAATGCGGTGCGATCTGCGGTCTGATTGCCCCAGACCAGCGCACGTTCGACTACACCAGACAGCGTGAGGACGCCCCAATTGACGGCTCGCAGTTCACGCCGCTCTACAGCGACAGCGACGCCGAGTACGAACAGGTCTACTGCTTTGATCTGAGCCAGCTGCGGCCCCAGGTGGCCTGTCCGCCCCAGCCCGACTGCGTGGTGTCTGCGGGCGAGCTAAACCAGGTCGATATTACCCGCGCCTTCATTGGCTCCTGCACGGGCGGCAAACTGTTCGACCTCCAGCAGGCGGCAGAAGTGCTGCGGGATCGCCGGATCGCCCCCCAGGTGAGTTTGTTTGTGGTGCCCGCCTCCCAAACCGTGCGCCAGCAGGCCGAAGCTTTGGGCTATCTGCAAATTTTGGAGCAGGCCGGAGCCCAGATCCTCAAGTCGGGCTGTGGAGCCTGTATCAACGCCGGACCGGGGGTGTTGGGCCAGGCAGAGGTGGGAATCTACGCCACAAACCGCAACTTCAAGGGCCGCAGCGGCGATCCGACCGCCCAGAACTATCTGGCTTCTCCCCGCGTGGTGGCCATCTCGGCGGTCAAAGGCCGAATCAGCGATCGGCTGGACTAGCGATCGGCTGGATTACTCTGGGTCGCACTGGCCAGAGCCATTCCCGACCGCAGGGCCAACAGACCCAGCAGCACCGTACCCATCCAGTAGGCCAATGCCGCCGCGAAGCTGCGGTCTAACAGGTGGGCGGTGTCCAGTTCATAGCTGGAGAAGGTGGTGTAAGAGCCGAGAAACCCGGTTGTCACCAGCAGCCGCATCTGGGGGTCGAGGGGCATGGCGCGCAGCTGGGCAAATTGGCTAAACCCGCCCAGCAGAAAACAGCCCGTGACATTGACAAACAGCGTGGCGTAGGGAAATCCGCTGCCCAACCACTGGCCGAACCACTGGCCGAACCACTGGCCCAGCCCATAGCGACAGAGCGCCCCGGCAACGGCTCCCAAACTAATTGCCAAACTGGTACGGATTAGGTTCTGCATGGTGGGCTTGTCTCGGGCCGTCTAGCTGTCCTGCTGCCTGACTTTCAGGATCTGATCATTACATTCCAGGATGATCAGGCTGTGCGCAGACCGCTGGGAAAATTCTACTCGGACAACGTTGGCCCGCTCCAGGCTCCAGCGCCCCACCACACCCTGACTCCGATCCGTAGCGCCAATCTCGTAGCGGATAAACTCGCCGTCCTGACGAAACTCTAGCCCTTCCCGCCCTCGGGCCGGGGGAAACGGGTAATCGCTGGGACGGTAGACGAGCACCTCGCCTTGGTCTTCTTCGCGGGAATGGGTCCAGCGTTTGAAAATCTGGCTGGGTAAGGTCATGGAAGCCACCTGAATCGTAGAACCGGCGCTGGCGGTCGCCAACCCCATAGCGGCAGACGGGGCGCAGGGCAGCAGCAAGCTGATTAGGAGCAAGCTGATCAGCAGCCAGCTGGCCACCCAGGCCGAAAACCGGCGTTTGCCGATCGGCCCAAACCAATTGCTAGGACTCAGCCTGATTGCTTTCAACCTGATCAACCCTACCTGAAATCGACCGACCAGCACCTCAGGGCAAATCATCGCAAGCTCGTCTCTGGGATTTTCTAGGGGCTATTCGGATCGTAGAACAATAGATCAGTATAACGATTTCCCCCGAAATTACCCGGCACGATCTGTTTCCAAGTAGTTTGCCAGCCGCTGTACTGGTTCAACAGCGCGAGATTGCCGCTGCCGTCGGTGGTGTAAAACTCGCCCTCACCACGGGTTGGGTCATAAAACAGCAGGTCGGTGCGGGTATTGCCGCCAAAGTTACCGGGCACGATTTGCTGCCAGCTGGTTCGCCAGCCGCCGTATTGCCGCAGCAGAGCGAGATTGCCGCTGCCGTCGGTGGTGTAAAACTCGCCTTCCCCAGTTGTCGGGTCGTAGAACAGCAGGTCGGTGAAACTGTTGCCGCCAAAATTACCCGGCACGATTAATTTCCAGGTCTTGCGCCAGCCGCTGTACTGTTTCAACAGCGCGAGATTGCCGCTGCCGTCGGTGGTGTAAAACTCGCCTTCCCCGGTTGTGGGGTCATAGAACAGCAGGTCGGTGAAGCTGTTGCCGCCAAAGTTGCCCGGCACGATTAATTTCCAGGTCTTGCGCCAGCCGCTGTACTGTTTCAATAGCGCGAGATTGCCGCTGCCGTCGGTGGTGTAAAACTCGCCTTCCCCGGTTGTGGGGTCGTAGAACAGCAGGTCGGTGCGGGTATTGCCGCCAAAGTTACCGGGCACGATCTGTTTCCAGCTGGTGCGCCAGCCGCTGTATTGCTTCAGCAGAGAGATCGCGCCGCTGCCGTCGGTGATGTAGAACTCGCCTTCTCCGGTTGTGGGGTCATAGAACAGCAGGTCGGTGAAGCTGTTGCCGCCAAAATTACCCGGCACAATCTGTTGCCAAGTGGTGCGCCAGCCGCTGTATTGC
>JBJTUI010000783.1:0-14070 GCA_046080625.1 Elainella sp.
TTGATGTCAAACGGATTTTTCAGCGCTTAACCCTCGATCTGCGGGGCTATGAACGCTTTGGTTCAACCTGAAGCGGTTCATCTCCTGGAAATGACTAAATTCCATATCTAGTGGCAACCACGGCAATTCTGGAAGAACCACTAGACCCAGAAACGCCCAATGCTGACTCCAGAAGCACAGCGGCTAGAAGAAGCCCGTCACCATCGTATTCCCTGGAAACAATGGGGACCCTACCTCAGCGACCGACAGTGGGGCACCGTGCGGGAAGACTACAGCCCTGCCGGGGCGGCCTGGGACTATCTCTCCCACGATCAGGCCCGCTCCCGCGCCTACCGCTGGGGCGAAGACGGGCTGGCTGGAATATCGGATCATCACCAGCGCCTCTGTTTCGCGATTGCCCTCTGGAACGGGGAGGATGCGATTCTGAAAGAGCGGCTGTTTGGCCTGACCGGCAGCCAGGGCAACCACGGTGAAGATGTCAAGGAATATTATTTTTACCTGGACAATACGCCGACCCATTCCTACATGAAGTTCCTCTACAAATATCCCCAGGCGGCGTTTCCCTACGACCAGCTTGTGGCGGAGAATCAAAACCGCAGCCGCCAGGAGTTGGAATACGAACTGCTGGATACAGGTGTGTTTGCCGAGAATCGCTATTTTGACGTCCTGGTGGAATATGCCAAGGCAACGCCCGAGGATATTTTGATTCAGATCCATGTCACCAATCGGGGTGATAGCGAGAAGTCCCTGCAGCTCTTGCCCACGCTCTGGTTTCGCAATACCTGGCACTGGACAGCAGACAGCCCAAAACCAGCGCTGAGCGCGATCAAGCTCCAAACAGACCAATTCCAAACCGACCAGTTTCAAACCGTAGCGGCCACCCATCCCAGTTTGGACCAGTACCGGCTCTACTGCGACGGTTCCCCAGCTCTGCTGTTCACCGATAACGAAACCAATTATCAGAAGCTATTCAACGTCGAAAATTGCTCGGCCTATGTCAAAGATGGCATCCACGAGTTTGTGGTGCGGGGCCAACAGGCGGCAATCAATCCGGCCCAGACCGGCACCAAAATGGCGGCCCAATATCGCCTCACCCTGGCCCCAGGCGCAACAGCAACCGTCAAGCTGCGGCTGAAGCGTTTCGACGATAAATCTGATCAGAATGGAGCCGGTAATTCTTCAGGCTATGGTTCAGGAGACGAGCTAGATATCCAGCCGTTTGCCGACGAATTTGATCGGCTGTTGCAGCTGCGGCAGCAGGAAGCCGACCAGTTCTATCACCAGTCGCGCCAGCCAGCCTCTCGCCCGACCAGCGCCAGATCCAGCGTCAGGCGTTTGCCGGAATGCTCTGGAGCAAGCAGTATTACCACTACGTGATCGACGCCTGGCTGAAAGGAGATCCGGCCTGTCCACAGCCGCCGGTCGAGCGCCACAAGGGCCGCAACGCCGAGTGGATTCATCTCTACAGCGAAGATATTCTGTCGATGCCCGACAAATGGGAATATCCCTGGTTTGCCGCCTGGGATCTGGCGTTTCACACCATTCCGCTGGCCCTAATTGACCCGGAGTTTGCCAAACATCAGCTCGATGTGATGACGCGAGAATGGTATATGCACCCGAACGGCCAGATTCCGGCCTACGAATGGGCCTTCAGCGATGTGAATCCGCCCGTACATGCCTGGGCGACTTGGCGGGTCTACAAAATTGAACAGAAAATGTACGGCAGGGGAGATCGCCAGTTTCTGGAGCGGATTTTTCAAAAACTGCTGCTCAACTTTACCTGGTGGGTCAACCGCAAGGATCGGAACGGGCGCAACATTTTTGAGGGCGGGTTCCTCGGACTGGATAACATCGGTGTGTTCGACCGCAGCGCCCAGCTGCCCACAGGCGGCTACATTGAGCAGGCCGACGGCACCAGCTGGATGGGAATGTATTGCCTCAACCTGATGACGATTGCCCTGGAGCTGGCGCTAGAAAATCCCGTTTACGAAGACATCGCGACCAAGTTCTTCGAGCATTTCCTCTACATTGCCGACGCCATGAACAAAATTGGCGAGAGAGACACCTCGCTCTGGGATGAGGCAGACGGGTTCTACTACGACGTGCTGCACCTGCCCAACGACGAGCAGATCCGGCTGAAGGTGCGTTCGATGGTCGGCCTGATTCCGCTGTTTGCTGTCGAAACCCTGGAGCCAGAAATCTTGACCCGGCTTCCCGGCTTCAAGCAGCGAGTTGAGTGGTTTATCCAGCATCGGCCCGACCTGCGAGACAACGTTGCCTGCATGGAGAAACGTGGCGTTGGGGCCAGACGGCTGCTGGCGATTGCCTACCAGGCCAAGCTGCGCCGAATTTTGGAAAAACTGCTGGATGAAACCGAGTTCTTGAGCGACTACGGAATTCGCGCCCTCTCGAAACACCACGCCGCCCATCCCTACCGATTTGAGGTGAACGGCCAGACCTACCGGGTCGATTACGAGCCAGCAGAATCCAGCACTGCTCTGTTTGGCGGCAACTCCAACTGGCGCGGCCCGATCTGGATGCCGGTCAACTACCTGCTGATTGAGTCGCTGCAAAAGTTTCACTACTACTGGGGCGACGACTTTAAGGTGGAATGTCCCACCGGCTCTGGCCAATGGCTCACCCTCTGGGAAGTGGCCAGCGAAATCTCCCAGCGGCTAATCCGAATTTTTCTGCAAACGCCAGCAGGCCAGCGGCCCCTCTACGGCGGCTGCCAGCCCTTCCAGACCGATCCCCACTGGCAAAACTACATCCTGTTCTACGAATACTTTCATGGGGACAATGGTGCTGGGATTGGTGCGAGTCACCAAACTGGCTGGACCGGACTGGTCGCTAAGCTGATCCAGCAGTGGGGCGAATACGCAGGGCAGGAGAAACCGCCAGATCTGAGTTTATCCGACGCTACCCAAACCCACGCAGTTCGGGAGAACCTGGATCTGCATTAGGTTCTGCATTAGATCAAGCATCAGATTAGAAGACTGTACTCCGCCCAGGGGCAGATATTCCAGGTTCGTCTGACTATTCAGAATACAAACTGTGAAGTCTGATACACACTCAAAATCGAAACCAGTAGACTGTTGAAAAAGTTGAAGTAAAAATACAGCGCCATCGAGGAAGCTCAATACCTCGACTAAGCAGCGTTTGCAGTTTTGTTTTTTTACTACTGGTGAGTGAAATAGGGTTTTATGCGTAAATGGATTTCCCTGCTGTTAGCCACCGCGCTGACGGCAGTTGTTGCAGTAGCCTGCGCCTCTTCTCAGGACACAGCGGCTGGAGGCGGCGGCAATGCGGGAACAAGCACTTTAGATACGGTGTTGAGCCGGGGCTCGCTGGTCTGCGGCGTCAACGGCCAGCTGCCCGGTTTCAGCTTTGTAGACAGCAGCGGCCAATATTCCGGCATGGATGTGGATTACTGCCGCGCCATCGCCTCAGCGCTGTTTGACGATCCCACCAAGGTGGAGTTTCGCAACCTCAGCGCCCAGGAACGCTTTACGGCCCTGGCTGCGGGCGAAGTGGATGTGCTGATCCGCAACACCACCTGGACGATCAACCGCGATACGGCCTTGGGTCTGGAATTCATGCCAACCACCTTCTTTGACGGCCAGGGCATGATGGTGACCACTGCTTCGGGCGTCAAAGACCTCCAGGGCCTGGCCGGCAAATCGATCTGCGTCCAGTCGGGTACGACCACTGAGCAAAACCTGACCGATAAATTCCGCAAGCTCAATATTGCCTTTACCCCGGTTGTGTTCGACGACGAAGACGCGCTTTACTCGGCCTTTACCCAGGGGCGCTGTCAGGCCGCCACCTCTGACCGTTCGCAGCTGACGGCTCGCCGCGAAAAGCTGCCGAACCCGAACAACTATGTCGTGCTGCCTGAAGTGATTTCGAAGGAGCCACTGGGGCCAGCCGTGCGGAATAACGACGCTAAATGGGCCGATGCGGTGAAGTGGATCGTCTACGGCACCTTCCAGGCTGAAGAGCTGGGCATCACCAAGGCCAATCTGGCTCAGCAGGAAAACAGCAACGACCCGGAGGTCAAGCGTCTGCTGGGTAAGGAAGGCACCCTGGGCACCGACATGGGCCTGCCCAACGACTTTATGGCTCGGGTGATCAAGCATGTCGGCAACTACGGCGAGATCTACGACAAGAACATTGGTCAGCCGTTTGGCCTGGAGCGCGGCATCAACAACCTCTGGACCAAGGGTGGTCTGATCTACGCACCGCCGTTCCGTTAAGTCGATTGGTTGGGTCGGTTTATTAATCTATCGGGGGTTGGGGTCTGCTCCAATCCCCCCTGCTTCCCCTAAATTTCCCCCAGTCCCTTCCCAAGTTTTTGTCCAACTTGTCCCCGACCTGTTCCCCTATGGACGAACATAAGGTTCCGCTTTGGCGAGACGACCGCTTCATCAAGCTAGCCCTCCAGATCGCGGTGATCGTGGTGGTGGCGATCATTGTGGCCATCCTCGCCAACAACATTCTGGTTAACTTTCGGCGGCTCGGGCTCAACTTTGGCTTCGGGTTTCTCAACAACCCGGCCTCGTTTGGGATTGGCGACACGGCCATTCCCTACAGCCCCACCGATTCGTTTGGGCGAGCCCTGCTGGTCGGGGTGGTCAACACCCTGCGCGTGGTGATTTTGGGCATCTTCTTCGCCACCCTTTTGGGAATTGTGGTTGGAATCGCCCGCCTCTCGGACAACTGGCTGGTGCGCAATTTGGCCCTGGTCTATGTCGAGATTTTTCGCAACACGCCCCTGCTGCTGCAGCTGTTTTTCATCTACCAGGCCGGGTTCCTGCCGCTGCCGCCCCTAGAGCGGGCGATTCAGCTGCCGGGCTCTGCCTTCCTGGCCAACTCGGGGCTGTACCTGCTCTGGCCCGTTGCCTCCGCCCGCACCTGGATTTCCCTGGCGGTGTTGATTGGCGGTCTGGCGCTGGGCCTAATTCTGCGCCAGCGCCAGCTGAAGCTGATGGAACTCCAGGGCGGCGAAGCGGGGCGGAACTACCAGAAAATTCTGCTGGGTCTGGGCGTGGTAGGGGCCTTGGCCCTGCTGGTCGGACTCCAGTGGCAGTTTCCCACATTCGAAAATGGCAACATTACCGGCGGCCTCCACTTGTCGGCAGAGCTGGGAGCGCTATTGTTTGGCCTGGTGCTCTACACGGCAGCCTTTATTGCAGAAACGGTGCGAGCGGGTATCCAGTCCGTATCTAAGGGCCAGTGGGAAGCCTCCCAAGCGTTGGGCCTGCGTTCCAATCTGGCGATGCGGCTGGTGGTGTTTCCCCAAGCGCTGCGGGTGATGATTCCTCCCCTGACCAGCGAATACCTCAACCTGGCCAAAAACTCCAGTCTGGCCGCCGGGATTGCCTACAGCGACTTCTTCCAGATCTCGTTCACCACCAACAACCAGACCGGCAAGGTAATCGAGGTGATTCTGCTGATCATGTTGTTTTACCTGACCATGAACCTGATCATTTCGCTGGCGATGAACTGGTTTAACCAGCGGGTTCAGATCAAGGAGCGCTAGGCAATGCTTTAAAGCCTTGAGATCCCCCCAGTCCCCTTAAAAAGGGGGAGCCGTTGGCGAAGCCTGTGCGCAGCACATACCAAGAAGTGGCTTGAAGTCGCCCTTTAAAGGGGGATTTGGGGGGATCGAACCAGGGCTGTTGCAATCACAAGAGGACTTTAAAACACGCCCCAGTAAGTTGCCCACCAGAGCCAGAGCAGAGCCAACGCAACGCTAAACCTATGACAACCACAACGCCTTCCCTTTCCACCCGTCCCATCAGTCAGATCAGCCCCGCCGAATGGGCCAAGAAGAACCTGTTTAGCAACTGGCAGAACACGCTGCTGACTATTGTCAGTCTACTGGTGCTGGGCTGGGCCGCCGTTTCGCTGTTTAGCTGGGTGTTTGCCAAGGCCGATTGGGCCGTGGTGCGCAACAACTTTCGGCTGTTTCTGGTCGGGCGCTACCCGGTGCAGTTTCTCTGGCGGGTTTGGGCCAGCCTGGGCCTGCTGGTGGCCACGGCAGGGCTGACCTGGGGCGTTTTGGCCCGCAACAGCCGCCTGTTCGACCGGCGCGGCCTGATCACCCTGGGCACGATTGCGGCGATTGTGGTAATCGGCCTCGCCCTCCTGACCGACCCGATCTCAATTGTGTTTTCGCTGCTGGTCCTGGTGCTGCTGGTGGGCATGGCCTTTGTCGGTCAGCAACTGGGACGGCTCCAGCCCCAGCTCGGCCTCTGGCTGCCGCTGATTTGGCTGGTGGTTTACCTGCTGGCCTTTGCTCTGGTTCGGGGCCTGTTCTTTGGCCGGGCGATTAAGCTGGATGACCTGAGTGGACTGATGCTGACGCTGCTGGTGGCCAGTATCGCGATTGTCGTCTCCTTTCCGTTTGGCGTGCTGCTGGCTCTGGGCCGCCGCAGCGAACTGCCGGTGATTCGCTGGCTGTCGGTGCTCTATATCGAACTGGTGCGGGGGCTGCCCCTGATCACGATTCTGTTTGCCTCCCAGCTCTTAGTGCCGCTGGCCCTGCCCAACACGATCCGGACTGACCGGGTAGTGCGGGTGACGATCGGCTTCATTCTGTTCAGCGCCGCCTATGTAGCCGAGAACGTGCGGGGAGGGCTGCAAGCCGTGCCGCGTGGCCAATCTGAGGCCGCCAAAGCTCTGGGGATGAATCCAGTGCTGACAACCTCGCTGATCGTGCTGCCCCAGGCCCTGAAGGCCGTGATTCCAACCATGGTGGGGCTGTTTATCAGTTTGTTCAAGGACACGTCGCTGATGGCCATTGTGGGCCTGACCGAGCTGCTGGGCATGGGTCAGTCGATTCTGGCCAACCCGGAATATCTGGGGCGCAGCGGCGAGGTCTATATGTTTATCGGGCTGATCTATTTCATCTGCTGCTACGCCATGTCCCTGGCTAGCCGTCGGTTAGAGAAACAGCTGAACGCTCCCCGAGGCAACATCACCATAGCTGAGCCAGCCCTCCAGCCCAGTACAGGAGGTGATCTCGCCTAGTTCCTTGGGCTAAAACATTGGGCTAAAACAACTAAACTAGAACAACTCAGTAGGTCGATGCAATTATTAGGATAGTGGGGGTTCTGGGGACTGCAACCCCAGCAGAGGACAGACCCTCTGCACTCCCGAAGCCCGTCTTTGATTGAATCAAACCCTCACTTCTTCAGGACAACCACCATGACCCAACCCCAAGTTGAAACCAGCGCTAGCAGAACTGGAGCCGAGCCGATTATCATCGCCCAGGATGTGGAAAAGTGGTACGACAACAATTTTCATGTGCTCAAGGGCGTGAGTCTCACGGTCACGAAAGGGGAAGTCGTCGTCGTGATGGGGCCGTCGGGTTCGGGTAAGTCTACCTTTATCCGCACCTTCAACACCCTGGAACCCTACCAGAAAGGCAGCATCGCCATCGACGGCATCCAGCTCTCGCACGACCTAAAAAACATCGACGCCATCCGGCGGGAAGTCGGCATGGTGTTCCAGCAGTTCAACCTGTTTCCCCACCTGAGCGTGTTGCAAAATGTCACCCTGGCCCCAATCTGGGTGCGGCGTTGGTCCAAGGCCAAGGCGGAAGAAGTGGCGATGCAGCTGTTAGAGCGGGTGGGCATCCTCAACCAGGCCAGTAAATTTCCCGGTCAGCTCTCGGGCGGCCAGCAGCAGCGGGTGGCAATTGCGCGGGCGCTGGCGATGCAGCCCAAGGTGATGCTGTTTGACGAACCGACTTCGGCTCTCGACCCGGAAATGGTGCGCGAGGTGCTAGACGTGATGCGGACGCTGGCCAACTCGGGCATGACCATGGTCTGCGTTACCCACGAGGTCGGGTTTGCCCGCGAGGTGGCCGATCGGGTGGTGCTGATGGCCGACGGTATGTTGGTGGAGGAGGGCACACCCGATGAGTTCTTCAACAACCCGAAGGAAGAACGCAGCAAAAAATTCCTCTCCCAGATTCTGCACTAGCAGGGTTCTGCAATAGCAATTGGGCTGCTCTTGCCCTGTTGCCCGATCTGCATGACGCTTTGGGCATTACTTTCAACAGCAAATCTGGCGACGGCTTCGGTAACAGCTCTGGCAACAATCCCGATAACCGCTTCGGAAATAATTTCGGCACCAGGCCCAGCACCAGATCCGGAAACAGATCCGGAAACAGGTCCGGCACCAGGTCCGGAAACAGTTTTGCTAACAATTTTGACAACAATGGGCAGAACCGTGGCTGAATTGCATTCCGGCAGTGCTGCCGACAGCTCACTTGGGAGCAGTACGTCTGGAAACAGCACCTGGCAGCCCCAGCTCACGGCAGACGGCTCTTTTACCTTCTTCTCTGAAACATTCAGCGAGGCGTTCCACTCCCAGCAGGGAGCCAAACAGGAAGCCTTCAGCAAATACGCCCAGGCGACCGATCTGGTGCAGCAGGCCCAGCGAGGCCAGCTCTGTCTGCTGGATATCTGCTATGGACTGGGCTACAACACCGCTGCCGCCCTGGAAACTATCTGGGCCAGCAATCCCCATTGTCAAATCGCGCTCTATGGCCTGGAGCTAGATCCGTCGGTGCCCCAGGCTGCCGCCCAACCGCCCCTGATCGATGCCTGGACGGGGCCGATCCAAACCGTCTTGCGAGCGCTGGCTTTTGAGCAGCAGTATAGCTCGCCCCAGCTAGAGGCCAAGCTGCTGATTGGCGATGCCCGTCAGACGATCCAACAGCTGGCGCAACGTTCGGTTCAGGCCGACGCGATTTTTTTTGACCCGTTCTCGCCGCGCCGCTGTCCCCAGCTCTGGACGGTGGAATTCTTTCAGCAGGTAGCGCGCTGTTTGCAGCCGCAGGGTAAGCTGGCCACCTACTCGCGTTCGGCAGCTGTGCGGGCCGCCCTGCAAGCCGCCGGTCTGGCGATTGGCACCATTCCTCTGGGCACAGCGCATCTGCCCCACGAGTGGGCTCAGGGCACCGTCGCCGGATTCGACCCGGCCCAACTGACGCCGCTGACGCCGCTGGAGCAGGAGCATTTGCAAACCCGAGCCGCTGTGCCCTACCGCGATCCCAGCCTCAGCGACCCTGCCGCCGCAATTCTGGAGCGCCAAATCCAAGAGCAGCAGCGCTCCCGGCTCGAATCGACCTCAAGCTGGCGCAGGCGCTGGCAGATTAACTGAGGCTAGATTAACTGACTCCGGGTTAACTAGGGCCATCTAATTCCCCAATCTAGAAAGCGCAGACTCGCTGATTGCGTCGTTTGACAAACTCGGCCAGAGCTTTTTTCGGATTTTTAGGCCGATGAGCTGAGGGGCTCAGACTCAGTAATGCTACCTGGGTACGAGGCAGTTCCGCCTCGGGGCCGTCTAAAGTGAGATCAGCCGCAAGCTGCAAGGGCTGCGGTGCCGACTGACCCGGCTCTGGTTGCGTCACTGGTTGACCAAAAGCCTGACCAGGGGTCGAGTCCGGCTTAACTTGACTCGGAACAATCTGACCCGAAACAGCTTGACCCGGAACGATCTGGCCCTTAGAAGCGATCCCGCCCTGCTGATGTAACATCAACCAGCGATCCCGGATTAAATTCCGAATCAGTTCATCGCGGGTAGTGTTCTCTTGAGCAAGAATATCGCTGAGATAGCGCGTCGTTTCCCGGTCAAATTCCTGTGTCAGCATGGGGTCGCCTCTGTCGTCGCTTCAGACTGTTCCTGGCCTTTGCTTGATCCTAGCGACTTGATCCCCACTGCGCTCCCCGCTGCTGGTTTTTTTTGGAATTTGTTTGTATTTCTTGGATTAACTTTAGATTTCTTAACTATTTCGCAAAGTTTTGTTAACTTCGCCGAGCTGCAGGATTATAGTTGAACTGTTGTCCTGGGGCAATTTCTGGGGCAATTTCTTCAGGGTTGAGCCACCTGCCAGCGGGCGGTAGCCGCAGCAAGAGCCTGACGCACCTGCTCAAACCCCGTGCCGCCATAGCTGTTGCGAGCCGCCACCACCTGTCGGGGTTCAATTGCCGCATAGATGTCGCTGTCAAAGGCCGGATGCAGACTTTGCCATTCTTCCAGGGTCAGATCCTTGAGCAGTTTGCCCGCAGCCAGCGAGGTTTTCACGACCTTGCCTACCAGGTTGTAGGCTTCGCGGAACGGGACGCCCTTGGCCGCCAGATAGTCAGCCACATCGGTGGCGTTCGAAAAGTCTTCGGTAACGGCCTGATTCAGGCGCAGGGTGCGAAACTCTAGCCCTTCGTCAAACAAAATTGTCATTGCTTCCAGACAGGCCTGCACCGTTTTAACGCTGTCGAACAGGGCTTCCTTGTCTTCCTGCAAATCCTTGTTGTAGGCCAGCGGCAGCCCTTTGACTAGCACCAGCATCCCCTGCAAATGGCCAAACACCCGTCCAGTTTTGCCCCGCACCAGTTCAGGCACATCCGGGTTTTTCTTCTGGGGCATGATGCTGGAGCCTGTAGAGCAGCTGTCCTTCAGGGTGACAAAACCAAACTCTTCTGAGGCCCAGAGGATCACCTCTTCCGAGAGCCGCGACAGATGCACCATGACTAGACTGGCGGCGCAGAGAAACTCAACCGCAAAGTCGCGATCGCTGACCGCATCCAAACTGTTGGCATAGACCGCTTCGAATTGCAGCAGTTCCGCCGAATAGTGGCGGTCGATTGGAAACGGCGTTCCGGCCAGGGCTCCGGCCCCCAGCGGCAAAGTGTTGACCCGGCGATAAATTTCACCTAGCCGCTCCCAGTCGCGCTGAGCCATTTCCACATAGGCCAGCAGGTGGTGGGCCAAACTCAGGGGCTGGGCTCGCTGTAGATGGGTGTAGCCGGGGATCAGGGTTTCGATATGCTGTTCGGCCAGCTTCAGCAAAACGGCCTGGAAGGCGAGCAGGCACTGGCGGATCTGGTCGATCTGGACCCGCAGGTAGAGGCGGGTGTCGGTGCCCACCTGGTCATTGCGAGAGCGGGCCGTGTGCAGCTTTTTGCCCACATCGCCCACCAGCTCGGTCAGTCGTCGCTCTACGGCAAAGTGGATATCCTCCGCTTCAATTCCCGGCTGAAACAGGCCGCTGCGGTATTCCTGGCGAATTTGTTCCAGCCCTGACACCAGCTGTTCGCCTTCTGCGGCGGAGATGATGCCGGTCTGGGCTAGCATTTTGGCATGGGCCTGGGAGCCCGACAGGTCATACTCGATCAGCTCAATATCAAAGCCAATGCTGGCGTTAAACTGGGCAATGGCCGGATGCAGAGCCGACTCAAAGCGCTGGCTCCAGGTTGGAGAAGAGGAAGGATTCACCAAGATTCTGATCCCTGTATAGGCTACAAGACGTATAGGCTACAAGACGTATAGGCTACAAGACAGTACAAACTCTCCAGAATCAGAATCGACTGCACAATCGATTTTCTAATCAGGACTGGCCTGCTATTGTATCGTCTTCTGTTCTGCTAAACTGCTCAGCTACATTACCAAATCGCACTATTCAGCTGAGACTATTCAGCTGCGCTATCAGGCTGCGCTATTGAGCTTGACCCTACTGAGGGTATCCCCCACAGCCGGAAGCTAAGGACAAGCCGGAGGACGCGGGCGTCTGCACGGGAGATTTAACCGTAGGTCGTGAGGGCGCGCAGCAGATAGCCGACAATGAGGCCGATCAAAAAGGCCCAGAGCTGTCCTGATTTAATGAAGCCGTTGAAGATGCCGCGCGCCCCTTTGAATACATCAGTGTCAAACTGCTGGCCTTGCAGCTGGGCCTGAATCGCAGCGGTCAGACTGCCCAGATCCCAATGGCCAAAATCCCAGGCATTTATCTGGCTCAGCTGGCTCAGATGTCCTCCCTGAATCGGCTCTAGCACCCAAGACAGGTTAGCTAAATGGGGAAGCAGATGGGGAACGATATCTTGCGCAAATTGAACAAGCAGCATAGCAAATCACACCTCACCCAGAATTTGACGAGAATCGAACCTAGTTTGCCATAGTTCCAGCCCTTCGGATCATCTCTGGCAGCTGCCGCAATAATTCAATGCTAGAGCTGCTGGGCGCTGGATTAGCTCAGGTACAGCTCAGGCACAGCTCAATTGAACTTGGGCAGGGTTGGTTCCTTGGGTGGGTTAGGCTTGGCCGGGGAGTCGGGTGGGGAGTCGGGTGGGGAGTCGGGTGGAGTAGTTGGCGGGATGGGCTTGGCCTGGGGCGGATTCAGGAGCGGCACGTATTCAGGAATGGGCCGAGACGGAGTTGTGCGCACCGGGCGGGTTTCACGCGGCGGGATCTGGTCTGCGGCAGCAGCGACGGGCTGGGGTTGGTCGGTCGGCGTCACCTGAAACACGATCAGCGTCATATCGTCTTCGTTGTGTCGGTCAGGGCCGATGAACTGCTGCACCTGGTCAAACAGGTAGTCCAGAATCGCCTGGGGGGTTCGGCAATGGCGACAGGCCCACTGGAAATGCCGCACCAAATTTTCTTCGTCGAACCGGTCGCCGTTTTGGTTGGCAGCATCCGTGAAGCCATCGGTGAAATAGATGATGGTATCGCCGGGCTGGAGCTGAATTTGGGACTCGTGATAGGTGCTGTCCATATCCAGACCGATCAGCATACCCATCGTATCCAGCTGTTTGATGGTTCCCGTGGCGGCCTGCCAGAGCAGCGGCGGGTTGTGGGCTGCGTTGCCGTAGAACAGGGTGCGAGTTTTGGTATCGTATTCCGAGTAAAACAGGGTGACAAACCGCTTGGAGTTTTCCAGGTCGGCATACATGACGTGGTTGAGGTGCTGCAAAATTCGGGCGGGCGAGTGGGCGTTCAACACTTCAGCCCGCAGCATCCCCCGCAGCATGGTCATAATCAGACCAGCAGGCACCCCTTTGCCCATTACATCCCCAATCGCCACACTCCAGCGATCCGACTCGGTGCGGCCCAGATCAGCCCGTCCGCTGCGTCGGCGCGTCTGGTCGCCGCTGGCCGGAATGAAGTCGTAATAGTCGCCCCCGACTCGGTTGGCGGTTTTACAGAGGGCGGCGATCTCCAGCCCTTCGATTTTGGGACATTGGCGCGGCAAGAGCTGAAGCTGAATTTCGGCACCAATTTCCAGCTCCCGGTCGAGGCGTTCTTTCTTGCGCAGCTCCACGGTCAACTCGTCGTTCTCAATCGCAACTGCCGTCTGGTCAGCCACCAACCGCACCAGCTTCTGGCGGGTTTCGGTCCAGCTATAGTCCGGGTCGCGGCTGAAGACATAGAGCCGACCCCGCTCGACGTTTTTGGTCAAAATGGCTGTGCCAAACAGCTTGACCGACTGGCCCAGGGTGGCGTTGACATGGTGATCTAGAGCGGCGGTACGATTGCTGAGCGGCGGCGCAATTTTGCCGTAGGCGGGGGTGGTGGGGCTGGCTGTGAACTGACGGGTTGCGGTTTCAATCGCCCTCCGAATGTCTTGGCAGCTGTTGTCCTGGCAGTGCAACCGCTCTAGCCGCACCTGCCCGTTGGGCTTGTAGAGCACGAGCGCGCCCCCGTCCGCATCGGTGACTCGGCTGGCAATTAGGGGCGTCAGCTCTAGAAACTGGTTGAGATTTTTGAAGCTGCGCAGGGCAAACCCCAAAGAGCTGAGCAGATCCTGAATCTTGTTTTGTTCGCGGTGTAGCCGTGACACCAGCTCCTTCAGCGCAAACACAGGCGTAATGTCTGGCGGATTGGAGTTTCCACCAGAGAAATCAGAAGGTTGTGAGGACTGTCGGGGAGCAGGCACAGCAGTCATTCAATAGGCCTTGGTCAAACCGGGCACAAACTAGAGTGGGAAAAGCAAGATTACAGGTTGATACCCAAGACGGAGTCAACTGCCCAAGAGCGCCAAACTGCAACCGCGAGATCGGTCATAGAGCGAAACAGGAACTAGGTTTTGCGATAAATTCTAACGAATGCCTGAGCAATTGCCATACGGATTTCTCAAACCGTATTTGCGGGTTGCCTTCTCTAGGGCTGTGGTATCTGGATCAATCGCTGGCGCACCCAACTGAGTTAGAGCTGAAGCCCCGCGCCCATACAGCAGCATGAGCTTCTGAAATCGGCAAACTAGCTCATATCTTAGGC
>JBJTUI010000784.1:0-6281 GCA_046080625.1 Elainella sp.
CTAGAAGAAACTTTTCTGGCCCGCGATGAAGATTGATGAAATGCACAAGCTTGGTTTAGTTGAGAGACGCTCAACGAGGGTGGGTCTTCAGCCCAGCGGAGGGGGAAAGCCCCCTCCACCCTCTTTCTATTTGTATCCAGCGACGCTCAGGTAGATGGTTCGCGATAGATTGAGATTTCATCTACTCGAATTTCAAACGGCTCGATCATTGCCGGGGTGGGATAAATCCGCAGCTTGGCGTCCTGCGAAAACTGGGCCATGCTGTTGCCTAGGTCAACCACCCGATGCAAAATCTGCCAGTTCGTGGCCCGGTCGGGGCAGACAATCACCAGCGTTGCCACATTGGCGGTGGTTGTGATGCTCCAGTCACAGCGGCAGAGCAACCGCCAACAGGCCGGATCGCACTGCTGTTGAAATCGTTGGGTGAGGCTGGCATCCAGCTGGCGGCGTAGTAGCCGATCGTCTAACGCGAGCTGGTCGGGCGGCAAATCATCGGCGGGGAGGGCGGGGTTTGGCATGGCGGTTAACCGTTCGGGGAACTGGGAAGGGGAGCGAGAGCGATCGGCTGATTCGCAGTTTGGCTATTAGCTTGACCAGTAGCTTGTCTAGTAGCTTGACCAGTAACTTGACCAACCGCAACTGCGTAGAGTACTGCCTGCTCGGTTTCTAGAAACGCCTGGGTTTCGTCGTCGTAGAATGCGCCGATGCCGCTACAGCCTAATCCCAGAGCCGTGGCGGCCAGATAAATCCGCTGGCCAATCAGCCCGGCCTGCTGGAGGGCGACGCGGTAGTTAGCCCAGTCGGCGGTGATGAAGAACACAACCGCACTGTCGCGGGCAATCGCCTGATTGATGCAGAGAAATCCGGTCTGGTCCTGAAATTCTCCGGCCTTGAGCCGCTGAGCTTCTGTCCAACCGTCGCGATATAGCCCCGGCTCCAGACCGGCCACACGCTGCACCACGGCATTGATTTCCAGAATTGCGTTCGGCTGACCGGGAACAGGCTGCTGGAGAGCAGCCCAGATAGTCAGCAGGGCGGCCTGCTCGATCGGCTGGGGGTAAAACCGACGGGCCGACCGGCGCTGTTGGATGGCCTCCTGCCACTGGGCGGCGGGGAAGGGAAACCGGGGAAGGCCTGGAGGCGGCTGCAATGGGACAGACTGGTCAACAAAAGACTGGTCAACAAAAGACTGGCGGTATCCGGCTTCGATCAGGCGGTTTGGTTCAAAATAGTCGGTGCCCGCCACGATCGGCAGGGGGGTGCGGAGTCGCCGCACGGGTTTAGCTTTGGCCTCGCCAATCACAACGGCTGCGGTGACAAATTCCTGGTTCTCGAAGCCGAGGTCAGCGTTAAGCGCCTGCTGATCAAACTCAAACAGCAGCTGGTAGGGGAAGCTATTGACATAGGCGGCGGCTTCAACTGCGCCCAGATGGTGGCCGCTGTCCAGGAAGCAGTAGCGCAGACTGCGGTTTTTGTATTTCCAGCTTGAGCGAAAGTAGACGCAGCTGATTAGCAGAATGCAGCCGGTAATCAACCGCGAATCAGGAAGATACCCCTCTAGGCCATCGTCGATCAGCTCATACAGCAGCGTCAGAGTGTTAGTATCCGGCTCCAAATGGTAGATGCCGTCGAGCATTCCCCGGATACCCCGCAGCTGAACATAGAGCTCGGTCGGGTAGAGCGCCCCCGCAGAGGGCTGGACCCGCAGCAGATGCACGGTGTCGCGGTATTGTTTGTGGTAGGTGATGGCGCTGGCCTGGGTCAGAAGCTGCTGGAGGGGCTGGTCGGGGTCGAGGGGAAAACGGCGGAAGAAATGGGGATAGCATTTGTAGAGGGCGGGCTGGGTGCGGGAGTCTACGTAGTTGGGATCGAGCTGCACCGACAGCACTGAGTGCTTGGTGGCCTCGTGATACTCGCCGAGGGAACGGCTGGCATCACGGCTAAGGCTACTCTGTCGGAACGCGCTAGACAACATGCTGCAATATCCTAAGAATTTCGAGGTTGGCCGCGAAGTCAATTGCCCGAAAATCATCCAGATTGGTCAACCGGGTGTCGGCACCTGCTGCCAGCAGGGTTTGCACGATCGCGGTTTTGCCAGCCGAGGCGGCATACATCAGCGCGGTTGCCCCGTTGACATTCTGGTTGTTCAAATCAATCCCAGCTCCCACCAACAGCTCGATCAGGTCATGGCGATCGCGGAAGCAGGCAAACCAGAGGGCGTTGTTGCGATCGTAGTTGCGGGCGTTCAAATCTACGCCTGCTTGAATCAGCGCCTGCACAACCGCTAGCTCTCCCGCTCGGGTAGCCTGGAGCAGGGCCGTATCGCCGTTGGGTCCCGGCTGTTCTAGATCGATGGGATCACATCCCTGGTGCAGCAACCACTGGAGGGTCAGGTTGTCTAGAGAAGCAGGGCTGGTGGTTGGGGGAGTCATAGGGTGGGGGCGGCTGGGAGGGAGAAGATAAGACAAGACAGGACAGCCTCCCCCAGTTTAAAGCCAGCCCGTCTGGCCACAGCCGTTTGCCATTAGGCAGGTACTCAACGCCCAGGAACTGCTGTACAGCGGGCTTTAGAGATTGAGCTGGGAGATGGGATGAGACTTTTGCAGACAGTTCTACCCGACAGTTCTACCCCAGGACGCTAGACGAAACCAGGGCGGTTTTTTAGCCTGTTGCCGTAGGCTCACAGAAATAGGGCAGCAAAATGGCTCAAGAGATCGGTAACATTCCTGCATCCCCTCTAGCGGCAGGCTGGCCAGAACGGCGAACTGTACCCACCGCACCCCTGCCCGATCCAATCGGCGAAACTATCGAAACGATTATTGCGCTGCGGGCCAAGGCCGAACAAAACGTGTCGCCGCACCAGCGCTGGGTCGAGACGATGACGGAGTTTTTTGGCCGTCCTGCTTTTCTCTACGGCACCATTCTGGCAATCCTGCTCTGGCTGATTCCCAACGCCCTGCCGCCAGACTGGGGCATTCCCCGCTTTGATCCCCCGCCCTACGAAGGACTGGACAAAACCCTGGGAATTGTCTCGCTGATTATGACTGCTGCGGTGCTGGTGCGCCAGAGCCGTCAGGAAATGCTGGCTGAACAGCGGGCCCAGCTCAACCTCCAGCTCGATCTGCTGACCGAACAGAAGATTGCCAAACTGATTGCCCTGCTGGAAGAACTGCGGCGCGACCTGCCCAATGTTCAGAATCGCTACGATGCGGAAGCGGAAGTGATGCAAAAGGCGGTTGATCCCCATACGGTTTTGGAAACGTTGGAGGAGACATTAAACGAAGAGTTAATTCAGCTTCAGAGGCAGGTTGAGGTAGATGCGGAAGTTCAGCCGATAAAACCACTGCAGGGTAGTTAAAGCGACTCTACCTAAAGGCAGAGAACTCCATCGATCCAGGGCCGGAGAATCTATCTGCTGAGCGATGGTGTTGGTTTGTGAGAGTCTTGTAAAGTTTTGACTAGTGGTACAGGTTGATACAGTTGGGCTAGGGTTTGCTAGCTCTGGCTGCCCCAGATGCAATTTTCTGCCTCTGCATTCTCTGTATCTGATCGCTGTATCTAAATTTAATCAGCTAGCTACCGTAGATGAGTCTGTCGGTAGTGCAATTCCCAATCGCAAAATTGAAGGGTTACTAGGCATGTCACAGGATAAAGGCGCAATGATGCAATACTTCCACTGGTATTTGCCTGACAATGGCAAGCTGTGGAATCAGGTGCGGGACAAGGCGCAGCAGCTCGCTGACGCTGGGTTTACCTCGCTCTGGCTACCTCCGGCCTACAAATCGACTGATGGTGCCCATGGGGTAGGCTACGCTGTATACGATTTATATGATCTGGGTGAATTTGACCAGAAGGGTTCCGTGAAAACCAAGTACGGTAGCCGGGAAGAATATCTGGAAGCCCTGAAATCGCTGAAGCAGGCCGGAGTGCGGGCCTATGCCGATATCGTTGTGAACCACCGCTTGGGGGGCGACAATCCGGAGAAAGTGAAGGCCACGCCCTATGCTCGCGACAGCCGCACGGAGCCGAAGGGCAAGATGTATGAAATCGAAACCTACACCCATTTCACCTTTCCCGGACGCCAGGGTAAGCATTCGGATTTTGAATGGCACTGGTACCACTTCGATGCGACTGACTACGACGCCAACAACCCGGACGACAGCTCGACGATCTATGTCTTTGAGGGCAAAGCGTTCGAAGATTACGTGTCGCTAGAGTTTGGCAACTTCGATTATCTGATGGGCTGCGACCTCGACTTCGAGCATGAGGAAGTCAGACAAGAACTGAGCACCTGGGGCAAATGGTATCTCGATACGACGGGTGTGGATGGCTTCCGCCTCGATGCCGTCAAGCATATCCCGGCCTGGTATTTTCCGGGCTGGCTGGAGGAGATGGAGAAGCATACGGGTAAAGAGCTGTTCACGGTGGGCGAATATTGGGACACCGACCTGCAGGCGCTCCACGCCTACATCGAAACGTCCCAGGGCAAGGTTTCGCTATTTGACGTGCCGCTGCACTACAACTTCCATGCTGCCAGCCAGATGAGCGAAGACTACGACATGCGGCAAATTCTGGACGGAACGCTGATGAGAGAGCAGCCCAGTCTGGCCGTTACTTTTGTCGCCAACCACGACTCGCAGGCGTTGCAGGCCCTGGAATCCGTCGTGGAACCCTGGTTCAAGCCGCTGGCCTACGCGATCATTCTGCTGCGTCAGGAGGGCTATCCCTGTGTGTTCTATCCCGACTACTACGGCACGGAATACGAGGACTACGGCAACGATGGCAACGAGCACCGGGTGGTGATGCCCTCCCACGGCTGGCTGATCGACAAGTTCCTCTACGCCCGGCGCAACTTCACCTACGGCCCCCAGTATGACTACTTCGACCATGCCAACACGATTGGCTGGACCTGTCTGGGCGACGAAGAGCACCCTGGCGCGATGGCGGTGGTATTAACCAACGGGGCCAACGGCAGTAAGTCGATGGAAGTGGGCAAGCCCAATACCATCTTCGTGGACATCACCGAACATATTGAGGAATCGATTACTACCGATGAAAACGGTTGGGCCGAGTTCCGCTGTAACGGCGGCTCCGTCTCGGTCTGGGTCGAGGCCGACCGGTTAGATTAGGGAATCGCTAGGAGTTAACCAGCGGTAGAAACACATCGAGCAGTTCGGGCCGACTCACCGCCAGCGTGGGGTAGGCCCGATTGCCGTAGTCCTGGCCTGGCTGGAGCGGAAAGATCGCCGGTTCGCTGCTCAGAGGCTGCCAGACGCCACCAGCGGCCTGCAGAATCGCCCAGACAGCGGCGATGTCCCAAATCTTGGGCGTGGCCTCCACCGCTCCCAGACTGGCCCCGGTCGCCACGGTGAGCACATTGTAGGTGGCGACGCCCAGCATTCGCACCTTGCAGGGCAGGCGGTTTTGGAGGATATGGGTGCTGCGGGCGCAGAGGCTAAAAAATTGGTTGCCCGAGGGCTCGGCCTGACTGGTCTGGATCGGCTGACCGTTCAGAAATGCGCCGCTGGGTCCGCTCAAACCCGATTGGCCGAGCCAGAAGCCGTGGAAGCCCTGGCGCAGCGGCGGCAAGTAGACGTAGCCAAACAGGGGCGTACCGCGATAGAGCAGTCCCAGGGAAATTGCCCAGAGCGGAATGCCGCGAGCGAAGTTGGTGGTGCCGTCGATCGGGTCGATGATCCAGCACCAGTCGGTATCCGGGAAGATATGCTCGACCTCTTCACTTAAGACGCCGTGGCTGGGGAAAGCCGTCTGGATCGTCTGGCGCAGCACCTCATCGGCCCACTGATCCGACTGGGTGACGAGGGAGCCATCGGCCTTTTCCACGGCGGTAGCCTGACCAAAATCGGCCAGAAGCTGTTCGCCAACGCGGGCGGTAGTGGTTTGGGCAAAGTTGAGGATTTCGTCCCAGAAGTCAGGGGGTACGGGGGCAATCTCGGCAACGGACATAGATTTAACCTGGGCGAAGGGTGAACGGAATTGTGAATCTGAGTCCTGCGCGAATCGCTAGGCGTCGGCAGGCGGTTGGGTCTGGGCCAGATGGCGCTTGGCCTGCTGCCAGAACTGCTCTAGCTCGGTGGGGCTGTAGTCGCTGAGCGGACGTCCGTCTAGCTGCTGCTCGACCTGGCCAAACCGCTGCACAAAGCGCTGGTTGGTGCCCTGGAGGGCGGCTTCCGGGTCGAGGCCATACCAGCGGGCCAGGTTGACAATCGTAAACAGCAGATCGCCCAGTTCGGCCTGCTGTTCTGCCGGGGTTTCGGTCT
>JBJTUI010000785.1:0-4667 GCA_046080625.1 Elainella sp.
ACGACTCCCAGCATCAGGATATTGTGGCAGCAGCCCCCCAACTCCCAAGTCGTGCGGTCAATGGCCAGACTCCAGGGTTGGGGAATCTCCATCAGAGTTACGACTAGTTTGGCCAAGCTGAAGTAATTCAACTCAAACTCGCCCAAAAACCGCTGCAAGCGTTTGTAGTGGGATGCCGTCTGAGCCTTGCCTGCAAAACCCGTGGCCAGTTCGGCCAGATTGACGGTTTTGACCCGAAACAGGGCAACCAGGAACAGAGCCAGAAGGGTCAAACGTGCGCCGTGCCAGTCGAGATGGGGCTGTAAAGTTTTGCGGATTAGGCTAATCTGTTGCATGAGGGTTTTGTGGTCTAAGAATGTGGTAATTCTCATGAAACCCTCTCCCTCTCCCTTTTTGCAAGCTTTTGTCCGGTACTAAGACACCAGATACACTATTAGCAGTCCTTGGTCTAGCACTGCATGACCTAGCCAGTGCTCTGCATCGACCTGCTTTAAAATTGACCTGTTTAAAGTTCGGTATACCCTATGGTGCAGCTGTCAATCCAGAATTCTCCCAGTCGGCTGACCTCCGAGCCGCCCGGCTTCGCCCAGTCCCCTAGGGGCAAATCTGCTAAAGCTGAGCCGGTCCCAAAGCAAGCCCCAGAGCAGGCTAAATTCTGGCGCGATCCGGCCCTGCACAACCTGGAACTGCTGCGGGCCACCTACGTTACCCACTGCTTCGCCCGCCATACCCACGACAGCTACGCGATTGGCGTAATTGAGGCCGGGGTTGAAGAGTTCTTTTACCTGGGCAGTACCCATCGCGCCACCCCCAACTGCATCGTGAATGTGCATCCGGGCGAGCCCCACAATGGCCACGCGGGCGTGCCTGATGGCTGGAAATACCGCATGTTCTACCCAGAAGTGTCGCTGCTGCAACAGGCGCTGGCTGAACTGACCGAAACCGATTGCCAGAACAGCCTGCCCTATTTCCCCAGCCCGGTGATCCAGGACGAGGCGCTAGCGGGCCAGCTGCGGCGGCTCCACAGATCCCTCGAAGCCTCTGACACTCGGTTGGAGCGCGATTCTCGCTTTCTCTGGGCTTTTGCTCAGCTGGTTTTGCGCCACGCCGAACAGCGCCCCTGGATCAAGCCGGTGCAAACCGAAGCCCTGGCCATCCAGCAGGCGCTCGACTATTTGCAGGCCCACTACGCCCAGTCGGTTTCGCTCGACCAGCTAGCCCAAATCGCCCAACTCAAGCCCCTGCGGCTGCTGCGGGTGTTTCAGCGCACTGTCGGGCTGCCGCCCCACGCCTATCTCGTGCAGCTACGGGTGGCGCAGGCCAAACAGCTGCTGGCCCAGGGTGCGCCGATTGCCCAGGTGGCCTACGATACGGGGTTCACCGACCAGAGCCATCTCAACCGCCATTTCAAACGCGCCATGGGCGTGACGCCCGGCCAATATGCTGCCGGATGCGAAGGAAGGCGGCCCGAGGTGTCGCCCTTCAAAACTGCCGCGACCAGTCCTTCTGGCTCCAGCGCTCGACGATCACCTTGGTCTGGGTGAAAAACTCGACGGCGTGCTGGCCCTGGCCGTGCAGATCGCCAAAGAAGCTGTCTTTCCAGCCGCTGAACGGAAAGAAAGCCATGGGAGCCGCCACGCCGATGTTGATGCCAATGTTGCCCGCCTCGGCCTCGTAGCGAAATCGGCGAGCTGCCGCGCCGCTGCTGGTGAACAGACAGGCCATGTTGCCATACTGACCGCTGTTGACCAATGCAATCGCCTCCTCCAGCGTCTCCAGGTGGATCAGGCTGAGCACCGGGCCGAAAATTTCGGTTTTGGCAATTTCGCTGCCGGGCGCGACGTTCTGCAAAATTGTCGGGCGGACAAAGTGACCCTGCTCGTAGCCTGAGATTTGGGGCTGGCGTCCGTCTACCAAAACGGTTGCGCCTTGATCGGCCCCCAGCTGAATCAGCGATTCGATCCGCTCGCGGCTCTGGGCCGTAATCACTGGCCCCATCTGTACGCCTGTCTCCAGCCCATTCCCGACCTGACGGGTGGCGGCGGTCTGGGCAATCGCCTCGGTGTAGGTGGTGCGGGCCTCGCCCACCGTGATCGCCAGTGAGGCAGCCAGACAGCGCTGTCCCGCACAACCAAAGGCGCTATCTGCCGTGATCCGCGTCGTCATATCGATGTCAGCATCGGGCAGGACAATCACCGGATTTTTGGCTCCGCCCTGACACTGGACTCGCTTGCCGTTTGCCGCTGCCCGACTGTAGATATAGCGAGCCACGGGCGTAGAACCCACAAAGCTAATTGCCCGAATCGCCGGATGATCGAGAATGGCGTCTACCGTCTCCTTGGCTCCGTTCACCAGGTTGATCACACCGGGCGGCAAATCGAGCTTGTCAATCAGCTGAAACACCTTTTGCATCGTCAGCGGTACCCGCTCCGAGGGTTTGACAATGTAGGTATTGCCGCAGGCCAGAGCGTAGGGCATAAACCAGAAGGGAATCATCGCTGGAAAGTTAAATGGCGCAATCACTGCTGCAACTCCCAGCGGCTGCCGAATCATAAACTCATCAATACCCGAAGCGATATCCTCTAAATTTGTCCCCTGCATCATCATTGGAATTCCACAGGCGATCTCAACGTTTTCAATCGCCCGCCGCAGTTCGCCCCGCGACTCCTCTAAAGTCTTGCCGCATTCCAGCGTAATGGTGTGGGCCAGATCTTCGAACTGCTCTTCCATCAGCATTTTCAGCCGAAACAGATACTGGACTCGCTGGGTGGCTGGGGTGCGTCGCCAGGACTGAAAGGCCGTCTGGGCCGCCTCAGCAGCGCTGTTTAACTCGGCAGCCGAGGAGAGGGGCACTTGGGCCAATACCTCCGCTGTGGCTGGATTGGTGACCTCCTGATGGGCACCCGGCGAGTCGCACCACTGGCCGTTGATGTAGTTTTGCAGAATGGGAGGTTGAGTCATGCAAACCAAAGAAAGCGTCTGCTTCTTATCCTACCGCCAGACCAGTTCTGGAAGGTTTGCGGCTCCGATTTGTGATTCTGATTTACGGTTCTGATCCCCAGCCACACAAAAAGCGTCTGAGTCCTGTTCGAAAAACAGATGTGACTCAAACGCCAGGTACAAGGTGTCAATTCAGATGGAAGATGAAAATCGAGGCCCGATTCGGCTCAGTTAAGCCAGACGGGCTGCTATTTGCGGTAGAACAGCCGCCCCCAGCCCGACTGATCGCCTTCCGGCAGCCAGCGGCGATTGAGAATTGAACGGGGGTAGATGACGCTGTTACCGTTGTTCACCGGCCCCGTGTAGCCGCCGCCCCTATCGAGCAGGCTGCCAAACGGATCGTGGCAGATGTAGTCTTTTTGGCTGGTTCGGCCAATCACCACAATCATGTGGCCGCCCGTGGGCGATTGCAGCGAGCCGCGATGCAGAATCCCGATCACGATCGGCAGACCGGCTTTCAGCGACTGATCCAGGTCGTCGAAGCCGAGGTTGGTATGCCAGGTGGAGCGAATCCCGATTTCGGTCAGGGCCTTGGTTTGGGCACCGTGATCGGTGGTGTCGCCGTATTTGCGGACAATTTGATAGTAGGCGTCATCGCCCGCGATTTTGGCCCCTAGGAAGCGCGCTACCATGGCACAGCTCGAAGTATTGCAGGTGCGCATCGGCTCAAATTTGTTGTCAACCTGCTGGTAGTAGGGCACCTTCAGCCGAATCCCGTTGGGTTTGGGCGCAGTTTGGTTCCAGTTACACCACATTTGGAAAAACCCCTCCAGGGTTTTGGGCTGGCTGGCCTGCTGTAACCAGTTCAGGGCCGCGTTCTGGTGCGGCATCGCTTTATAGGAGCGAAATACGTTGACGAAATCAATCGGGCTGGCATTATCGTTGTCGCGCCACATCATGGCAAACTCGGCCTGTTTCTGTGCGCCAGTCGAGTTTTGTAGCCACTGCACCAGCTTGTTCTGCTCCGGGTTGTTGTGATACTGGCTGGCGACGTCGATCAAACTCAGGTCGATCTGGAGCGCCGTGCTGCTGGTAGCCGTGCTTGTAGCCGTAGACGCGATTGGTGTTGCAACCATAAATTCTGTTTCCCTGAACGCGGTACCCTAGCATTCCCCCTACTGAGAACCTGGTAACAAATAGCACCCAGGATATGGGTTTTGCGAGCCGCTCCCAGAACTCTGTAGAATTTCCCTATGGCCCAGCCAAATTTCTGTGCTTTCAGCTCCTGCCTTTACACCCGGACGCTTACGACCTATGAACGCAACGCTCGCCCAGCTCAAAGATCGATTTGCCCAGGCTCTGGTCGCGGCCTTTGGGTCGGAATATGCCGACATCGATCCGATTCTGGTGCCCGCTAGCAACCCTAAATTTGGCGACTACCAGGCCAATGTGGCGATGTCGCTGACCAAGCGGTTGGGCCAGCCGCCCCGCGCCGTTGCTGAGGCGATTGTGCAGCAGCTCCAGGTGGACGATCTCTGCGAACCGCCCACGGTAGCCGGGCCGGGCTTCATCAACCTGGCGCTCAAATCCAGCTACCTGGAACAGCAGTTGCAGCAGATGCAGGCGGACGAACGGCTGGGCGTAGCCCCAACCAAACAGCCCAAGCGCACGATTGTCGATTTTTCTAGCCCCAACATCGCCAAGGAGATGCATGTTGGCCACCTGCG
>JBJTUI010000786.1:0-21129 GCA_046080625.1 Elainella sp.
CGCAAGGGCGAACACAAGGAGTGGGGCACGCTGGTGTTTGACTATGGCCGCAACGAGGTGCGCAACTTCCTGGTGGCCAACGCCCTGTTCTGGTTCGACAAATACCACATCGACGGCATCCGGGTAGACGCGGTGGCCTCCATGCTCTACCTCGACTACCTCAGGCCAGCGGGCCAGTGGGTGGCCAACCAGTATGGCGGGCGCGAGCATATCGAAGCGGCTGATTTTCTGCGCCAGCTCAACCACCTGATCTTCAGCTATTTCCCCGGAGCCCTGTCGATTGCCGAGGAATCCACGACCTGGCCGATGGTCTCCTGGCCAACCTATGTGGGCGGGCTTGGGTTTAACCTGAAGTGGAACATGGGCTGGATGCACGACATGCTGGACTATTTCCACATGGACCCCTGGTTCCGCCAGTTCCACCAGAACAATGTCACGTTCAGCATCATGTATGCCTTCACCGAGAACTTTATGCTGGCCCTGTCGCACGACGAGGTGGTGCATGGCAAGAGTCCGATGATTGGCAAGATGCCGGGTGACGAATGGCAGAAGTTCGCTAACCTGCGCTGCCTCTACAGCTACATGTTTACCCATCCGGGTAAGAAAACCCTGTTCATGAGCATGGAGTTTGGCCAGTGGAGCGAATGGAACGTCTGGGGCGACCTGGAATGGCATTTGCTGAATTATGAGCCACACCAAAAGCTGCACCATTTCATGAGCCGCCTGAACGAGCTCTATCGCAGCCAGCCCGCCCTCTACACCCAAGACTTCTCGTTTGACGGCTTCGAGTGGATCGACTGTAGCGACAACCGCCACAGCGTGGTCTCCTTTATCCGCAAGGCCAAAGACCAGCCCGAGGAGTTTGTGATCACGGTCTGCAACTTCACGCCCCAGCCCCATTCCCACTATCGGGTGGGCGTTCCCGAGTTCGGCTTCTACACGGAGCTATTCAACAGCGATGCCCGCGAATATGGCGGCAGCAACATGGGCAACCTGGGCGGCAAGTGGGCCGAGGAATGGTCGTTCCACAACCGGCCCTACTCGATTGACCTCTGTCTGCCGCCGCTGGGGGTGCTGGTGCTGAAGCTGGATCGCCAGAAAACCGACGAAGCCCTCAAGGCTCGCCAGCTGGCCGCTGCCCCCGAAGAGGAAGAGTAGGAACGTTGATACCTACCGCTTAGAGAGACTGGGGCGGTCCTGAGGCTGTTCCAGTCATTTAGCTCCTATGCTTTCCGGGTAGATCGGGGTGTAGGGAGGCGTAGCCCTGACGCCTGGGCTAGTCGGGTAGCGCCAGATCAGCCGGGTTCATGTGCTCGTAGTGTTCAAACGGCTGGTGAATCCAGGGGTTGTCGCTAAGATAATCGACGTAGTAGTCGGGGGCAATCGTCGAGCAGGCTTTGTACCAGAGCACCGCCGTTTTCACCTCATCGACATAAAACCCATAGTGGCAATCGAGCCAGATCAGGGTGCGCTTCAAGCTCTCTCCCGAATCCACCAGATCGTCCACCAATAGAATCCGGCTGCCCAGGTTGGGCGTGGTCATGGTCAGGTCGCGGGAAAAGACCAGGGAGCTGCGGTTGGTTTTGCCCGCCCCGTGGTAGGACGAAGTTGATAGAATCGCCAGGGGTCGATCAAAAATCCGGGACAGGACATCGCCCACCCGCAGGCCGCCTCGGGCCAAACAGACGATCTGGTCAAATTCCCAGCCCGACTGGTAGATTTTGGCAGCTAGCTGCTCGTTTTTTTGGTGGTATTCCGTCCAGGATACGTGAAGATCTGACATGGCTAAATTCTTGCAATGATTTTGGGTTGAACGCGGACTGAACCAGATAGACCGCAAGCCTGCTGCCAAGCTGACAAGCATCATATCAATAGAAAATTGAGTTTTAGACAATCAACGCGGTATAAAGTTCTAATGCCGACAGCAAGGCATGGATTTGTTGTGGTGTCTTTGTGGTGGTATGTCATGAAAAACTCTGGCTTGTGGTTTCCGGCATGGTTCATAAATGGAAAAACTCCCAACGGGCAGCCTGAGAAAGGGCGCTCTCGTCTGGCGTTTTCCCGGCCTCGCCGTCGCTTGCTGCAGTGGATGGGGCTGTTCAGCCTCTGTCTGGTGCTCAGCGTCAGCTGCGGCAGTCAACCCAGCTCCCAGACCACGATGGGCACCGCCAGTCCGGCAGGCAACGGCAGGATCACGATCGGCGCGACGCTGGAAGCCCGCACCCTCGACCCCGCCGATGCCTATGAAGTGCTGCCGGGAATTTTGCTCTCCAATCTGGGCGACCGACTCTACACCTACAAACCCGGCACAACCGAGCTGGTGCCCCAGCTGGCGACCGCCCTACCCGAGGTCAGCGCCGATGGCCTCACCTATACCATTCCGATCCGGGAAGGCGTCAAGTTTCACGATGGCGAACCCCTGACCGCCGAGGCCATGGCCTTCTCGATCCGCCGCTTCATGGAAAACGCGGGCCGTCCCCAATTTCTCCTGGCCGACCGGATCGCCTCGGTTGAAGCCACTGGCCCTCTAGAGCTGACAATCAAGCTGAAAGAGCCGTTTGCCGCCTTCCCGGCCCTGCTGGCGTTCTCGGGCGTCACCCCCGTCTCGCCCAAATCCTACGAAATCGGGGCAGGCAAATTCAAGCCCGGCGAGTTTGTTGGCACCGGCCCCTACAAGCTGGCCGAGTTCAAACCCGATACGATTCGATTTGACCCCAACCCCGACTACTGGGGCGAAAAACCGCTCAACCAGGGCGTCGATCTGCAAATTATCCCCAGCGCCGCTAACCTCTATAACACCTTCAAAACCGGCGGCCTAGACGTGGCCTACCAGACCCTCGACCCCGACCAAATTCGCGATCTGGTCAGCAACGCTCCCACGGGCGGCTGGCAGGTGGTCGAGTCGGGCTCCAACGTGGTCAACTACCTGGTGCTGAACCAGAAGACCAAGCCCCTAGACGATGTAAAAGTGCGCCAGGCGATTGCGGCCCTGGTCAACCGCAAGCTGCTGAACGACCGGGTGTTCCAGGGACAGGCCGTACCGCTCTATAGCCTCCTGCCCGTCACCTCGTCCGACTACAAGCCCGTCTTCGAGCAATATGGCGATGGCGATCTGGAAAAGGCGAAATCACTGCTGGCCGCCGCAGGCATCTCCCAATCCAATCCCCTGACGCTGGAAATCTGGTATTCGGGCAGTTCGGCCAAGCGCAACCTGGTCGCCACCACCCTGAAGGCCGCGATTGAACGCGATTTTGAGGGGATTGTCACGATCGAGCCCAAGACAGTCGAAGGGGCCACCCTGTTTGACAACCTCGACAAGGGCACCTATCCCTCCGTCCTGCTCGACTGGTATCCCGACTACTTCGACTCAGACGCCTTCATCGAGCCGTTCATGTCCTGCACCAAAGGCTCCACGGCCACCGGCTGCGAAGAAGGCCAGAGCCAGACCGGCGGCTCCTTCTACTACAGCGACCAGGCCAACAGCCTGATCAAACAGCAGCGCAGCGAGCAAAATCCCGCCACCCGCAAACAGCAGTTTGCCCAGCTCCAAGACCTGCTGGCCGCCGACGTGCCCTATATCCCCCTCTGGCAGGACAAGGACTACATGTTCGTGCAAAAACAAGTCAAAGGCGCTGAAATTCAGCCCAGTCAGCAGTTCCTCTTCTCCCCAATCCAAAAATAGCCTCCCCACTCCCCATCCCCCCACCTCCCCCATCTCCCCCATGTCCCGCTCCAAAGCCCTGCAATACTACGTCCTGTCGCGCATCCTGCTGGCTCCGCTGATGATCTGGACGATCACCACCCTGATCTTCCTGATCCTGCGGGCCACGCCAGGCGACCCCATCGACGTGCTGCTGGGGCCACGCGCTCCCGAGGCTGCCAAAGACGAGCTGCGGTCGCGGCTGGGGTTGGATGCGCCCCTGTGGCTCCAGTATCTCCGCTATATGGGCAGCCTGCTCAGGCTGGATCTGGGCACTTCGCTAGAAACCCAGGGCCAGTCGGTCTGGCAAATTATTGGCCAGCATTTTCCGGCTACCCTGGAGCTGGCGATCTTCAGCATGCTGGTGGCCGTGGTTGTGGGTATGGGAATCGGGGCGCTGGCGGCTTCCAGACCCAACACACCCATAGACGTGGGCGGGCGGCTGTTTGGCATCATCACCTACGCTGTGCCGATGTACTGGTTCGGGATGCTGTTGCAGCTGGTGTTTGCTGTACAGCTACGCTGGTTTCCGCTCGGCACCCGGTTTCCGCTCAGCGGCACGGCTCCCAACGGCCCCACGGGGCTATATGTGCTCGACAGCCTGCTGCACTTTAATCTGGGCCAGTTTTTTACTAGCCTCTACTACCTGGCCCTGCCCAGCCTGACGCTTGGGATTCTGCTCAGCGGCATCTTTGAACGGATGGTGCGGGTCAATCTGAAGCAAACCCTCAAGGCCGATTATGTGGAAGCGGCTCGGGCTCGCGGCATTCCTGAACGGCGAATTGTCTATGCCCACGCCCTCAAAAACGCCCTAATTCCGGTGATCACGGTACTGGGCCTCACCTTCGCCTCGCTGCTGGGCGGAGCCATCCTCACGGAAGTTACTTTCTCCTGGCCCGGCTTGGCCAATCGGCTCTATAGCGCGATCTCGCTGCGCGACTATCCGGTGGTGCAGGGAATCATGGTGTTTTTCTCAGTGATCGTGGCCTTGGCCAGCATCGCCATCGATATTTTGAATGCCTACATCGACCCCCGGATTCGCTACTAAGTCGGTCGGTGCAATGACTAGGGGGCCTCTACGGACTCCGCCTGCTTGATCTCTGCCGATTCGGGCAGGGTTTGGGGCTTAGAATTCAGCCAAACCACCTGCTTCTGGCGCGGGTCAAACCGAATGTTTTGCTCCTGCATCACGTTCAGCGCCTGCTGGGGGTCAAAGTTGCGACCCAGATCTTCTTCCAGCTGCGCCACTTTGCCGTCGATTTCCTTGACTTCGCTCTGCAGCTTCTCTAGCTGGGCCTGCTGACGCAAATTGTAGGGAATCAGGGTGGCCAGCGACGTCCCGGCTATGGCAATCAAAACCAGATTGATCGTCAGCTTCAGCCCGGATTCAAACAGAGCAACCTGGTGAGCCGAGGGCCGCTGGTTGGAGCGAGCCCGAGCCCGACGGCGCGGTGTAGGCGTGGGACGAGGAGGAAGCGGCTCAGGATGACGTTGCAGTGCGTTCATAGGATGCGGAGGGTCAAGCTTGCGCAAAGGTGCAGATTGTCAAAGGAGTCAGCTTGCAAAACCGGGCGAAACAACAGAATTGCTAGCTTACAATTGTTCAGCTTACAGAGGGTAACAGGAGCAACAGACGCTGAGGAACAGCCTGGGGCAGATGCCCTTTCCAGCCAGACTCCAACGCCTTGCCCAAGAGATTAACCTACTTTTCCCGAATTGCGCTTAATCTTTATTTTCAATCAGAGAGTTTTATCACTGCCCAGACAGCAGTAAATTCTTAACTGAAATCAAGGTTTCGCTATTCTTGCACAGGTTCCGGCTATTTTATCGTCAAATTTTCATCAATTTTCTAGATGGTCTTGCCCAGAAATTGCAGACCAGAGATTGCAAACATGCGCTAGCTGCGCGCTCCAGTCTGTCCAGGCTCCTTTAGCTTGCCCAAGCCATCTAGCCCAAGCCTGCCCCCAACCAAATCAGGGCAGCAGAAATTTTGCAGCAAAGAGGCGGCCCAAACGAGCGGCGACAGGCGATGATCACCCGACTCAACTCGTTGAACCGCCTCTAGAAGACGAATTCGGCCTGAATTCATCCGATGCTGTCTACCCAAGACTCGGGTAGTCTGGGTGCCGGGTTTGACGCTCACCCAACCAAAGCGATAGCTCTAGGAACCCGTATCAATGCTTGGTTCAGACAGCTCAAGCTTGCATAGCCTACTTGTACAGCTCGGTGGACAGGCGAAATGCCAATACAGCCGGAATCAGGGCTACCACCAGCGCAACATAGACTTGAGTATCTGATAAAGACATATTGAGAAAACTCCTAGCATCGGAAAGGATTTAACGCAATTGCGGCAGCAGTGGAGCGCTTGAATCGCCTGATCTGCACAGGCCGCGTGAAATCAACGGGCTGTCAAAACGGCTGCCAAAACGCCACACGGGGCCTACCGTCGTCCATTACTGTCAAACAAATCCCGACATTGTGGAACTGTTTTTCACATGATGTAACAAAACCTCATGTTCACCCTCCAACAATCCGCTCTGAAATCGCAATAGAGCACAGGCGATATCCCTAGCTAGAAACTACGCCTCCCTTGAGGACATTGCCAGGAAAAAATTCCTTCTTTGGACAGATTGCAATGCTAAAAACAGCGGAGATCTTGTTCAAGCGTTATCCTAAGTGAACAAAAGCAGGCGCTTGGCTCAAAACCGAGCTTGGGCCGATAGGGTGCGCTACTGGGCTGCTCTGTTGGGCTTGTCTGCTTAAGTGGGAGCGATAGTAATTGGAAGATCTTAGACCAACCCGAGTTCAATTTGAGCGACGCCTGAGGCGGGTTCAGCGGGACGTGCTGAGAATGGGAGCCTTGGTCGAAAATTCCTGCTGGCTGGCGCGGCGAGCGCTCTGCGAACGCGATCTGGATGCGGCCCAGCAGATTGCCCTCCAGGACAAGCAGATTGACCAGCTCTATCGGCAGATCGAGGCCGACTGCGTCAACTTAATGGCGCTGCAATCCCCAGTCACCCAAGACCTGCGGCTGCTGAGTGCGCTGATGCAGCTGATCCGCGACCTGGAGCGAATTGGCGACTATGCCGAAGACATCTGCGAAATTTCGGTGAAACTATTTCCCTACCCTGTTCCTAGCTGCATGGACCGGGTGCAGGTGATGCTAGACCGCTGCCGCGCCATGCTGGCCATGGGATTGGTGGCCCTTTCCGATCTGGATGCTGAATCGGGCCTGGATATTAAATTTAAGGACGACGCGGTGGATTCGGACTACGAATCGCTCTACAACATGTTGGTCAAACCGTCCCATGCGCCAGGACCGGTTGAGCCTATAGTGCTGCTAGTTTTGACGATTCGCCATCTCGAGCGGATGGCCGACCATGCGACTAACATTGGCAAGCGGGTTGCCTATATTGTGACGGGACAGCGGTAGACTGCGGCAGAGACTAAATTACAGGACTGAATGAGCTGTGGCCTTTTGCTCATTCTGCGAAGCGCGTCCTGAAGAAGCGCGCCCTGAAGAAGCGCATCCGGTATCGCTCCATCCAACTCCAATTTTTCTCAACAAAAAAATTTCTCAGCCGTGCAGTTTTGCGCAAAAAATGTTAATAGAATGGATCAAGTGCAAAATTCAAAGAAATTTAGCACTTCCTTTGGATCTGGTTCTCCTACCTCAGCGCTTGTTTCTGGATCTGTTTGGATTGCGCCAGAAGCTGCCGCCGCCGCAAGACGATTTGGCCAGAAAGGCCCCTTGCAATGCTCTCAACGCAGAACTGTCTCAATGCAAAAGAGGGTCTAGAGGGGTCGAAGGAGTTTGTTTTCAACTCCTCCCGCTTTGTGGCACAACCCGTTTGTGGCATCATCTGAGGCAGTGTGGATCGGAGAATAGCGGGTTTGAGGCGCATCAGATTAGAGCAGGCAGCGGGAATGGGCGAGCTAGGCCGAGGTGCCCTCAGTCGGCAGTTCAACTTGTTCAATCCCAGTTTGGTCAATCTCAAACCGCTGGTTTATAGTTGGCTGGTTGACAGCTAGCTGGCAGTTCCTAGCCCTGTATGAACTACGGGTCGTTTGATGAGGGGCAACCAGAAAAGCAACTGGGCAGATAACTGGGCAGATAACTGGGCAGATAACGGCATGCTGTCAGGCTGCGATCCGTCAGACTAATCCAGGTCAGCCCAGATCGAGTTGACTCAGGCGACTTGCTCAGGGCAAGGCATAAGGCTGCATAGCCAACAGGAGCGGGCTGTTACAGGCAAGCGCTTTCCGGTCGCACCGCGCAATTCCCAAAGCTAGCTCAAGTGGCCAGCTCAAGCAGCCCAGTTCAGATGACCTGCACCAACTCGGTCCACCCGGACTAGCGCTCACGACTGAAGGGCGGCAGACCCAGGCCGGTTTTACGAATCAGCAATTTTTAAGGATCAACCGCTACATGGAATTTTCGATTGCCGAACTACTGGTTAACTTCACAGACGACAAGCTCGTTGCTCCCAAAGCGCTGGAAAAAAAGCTCAACTGTCGAGATGAGGCCAGCCAGCACCTGCTGCAAATCGCCCTCGACGCCCTCGAAAAAACGGGTGTGCTGGTGCGGGAGCGCGGTAAATACCGCCGGGTGCCGGAAGAGAATGTAGTGGAGGGTAAGCTGCGCTGTTCCAGCAAAGGCTTTTGCTTCGCGATTCAGGACGTGGAAGGCTCGGAGGACATTTACATTCGCGAAAGCCACCTAAACACGGCCTGGAACGGCGACCGGGTGCTGGTGCGGGTAACCAAAAAAGGGACGCGGCGGCGCAGCCCAGAAGGCGAGGTGCGGCTGATTCTGGACCGGGCCAATTCGTCGGTGCTGGCGCGGGTGAAGCAGGCCGAAGCTAGCTATCGGGCGACGCCGCTGGACGACCGGCTGTTGTTTGAGGTCGAGCTGAAGCCGAATGGTGCAGATCTGGCTGAAGCGGTAGATCAGCTGGCCCATGTGGAAATTCTGCGCTACCCCTTGGGTACCAATCCGCCCCTGGGTCGGGTAGCCCAAATTCTGGGCAGCGACGCCCAGGCCGCTTCGGAGTTTGATATTGTCTGCTGCAAACACGATCTGCCCCGCCAGTTTTCGGAAGCCGTTCTAGAAGAAGCCAAAGCCCTGCCCACCAAGCTGCGCAAGGCCGATTCTAAGAAACGACTCGATCTGCGCCACCTGCCCACCGTCACAATCGACGGTCCGCCCAACGCTACTGGCCCAGCAATTGACGATGCGATTACCCTGGAGCCCCTGGGCTCGGACCACTGGCGCTTAGGAATTCACATTGCCGATGTCTCTTCCTACATCGCTCCCGGCACCCTGCTGGACGTGGAGGCGCGGCGGCGCGGCACTTCGATTTACCTGGGCGAGAATGCCCTGCGGATGCTGCCTGAGCAGGTGCATGAGTGCTGTTCGCTGGCGGCAGGCCAGGATCGGCTGGCCGTGTCAGTGCTGCTGACCCTGACCTCGGGCGGCGAAGTGGTGGAGTTCGAGCTCCAGCCCACCGTGATTCAGGTAGACCACCGGCTCAACTACCAGCAGACCCAGGTAATTGTGCAGCGCCACGACGAGCCCGACGCCTCAGCTCTGGCTCCGGCCTATCCGCTGCCCACCCTCGACGAACTCCAAGAGTTTGCTCCGGTGTTTGACCTGCTCGATCAGCTGTTTAAGCTGAGTCAGGCGATTCGGACCCAGCGGCTGCAGCGCGGGGCCTTTGACCTCAACCTGCCCGAAAAGATCTTCCCGAACGAGGCCAACCCGGAGCTGAGCAAGTTCCTCTCCACCAAGTTTCAGTACGACGACGAGGGGGCGCTGGGGGCAATGGTAGTCTCCTCGCTGCTGCCCGCCCGCTCGATTGTCACTGAGCTAATGCTGTTGGCCAACCAGCTGGTGGCCTCCCACCTCTTGGCCCTCCAAGTACCCGCCGTCTACCGGGTCCACCGCGCCCCCGACCCCAGCGACGTGCAGGAGCTGCTAAAGCTGGTCAGCAACATGGGCATCGACGTTGCCCTGGAGCAGGAAGACGTTGTACAGCCCAGAGACTACCAGAACCTGGTCGAGCAGTTTGCCGCATCTAAAACCGAGAAGGTGCTGACCTATCTGCTGCTCTCGACCTTTAAGCCCGCCCTCTACAGCACCACGCCAGGACAGCATTTCGGTCTGGCCCTGGAGGAAGGCTATACCCACTTCACCTCTCCGCTGCGCCGCTACCCGGATATGCTGGTGCATCGCGTCCTCCACGCCGTGTTTGAGCATGGCCGCGACCGCCGCAGCAGCCGCTCTAAAGAGAAAGTAGATCTGCGCCACAGCTCCTGCCATGGCCAAGTGAACTGGAACGTGCTGCCCGTCGAGGTTCACACCGAATTGGAAGAAGCCTTCAACGCGATTGTGGTACATCTCACGGAGCGCGAAAAGCTGGCCCAGGAGGCCGAAACCGACCTGGAAGGCTTGAAAAAAGCCGAGTTTATGCAGCAGCATACGGGCAAGGTGTTCCACGGCTTAATCACGGGCGTCCAGTCCTACGGCTGCTTTGTCGAGATCGAAGAGCTGCTGGTGGAAGGGCTGGTTCACGTCAGCTCCCTCAAGGACGACTGGTACGAATACCGCTCGCGTCAGCAGAAGCTGGTGGGCCGCAAAAACCGCAAGCAGTACAAGCTGGGCGACCGGGTGGAAGTGCAGGTCAAGAGCGTGGACTACTACCGTCAGCAGATTGACCTGGTGGCCGTGGGCGGCGGCAGCGAAGCCTCGGATGAGGAAGACCAAGACGAACTGCCGAACGAAGAGCTAGAAGCCACCAACGACCAGGACGAAATGGACGATGACGAATAGATGACGAATAGTGGTCAATTCTGCTGATCCGGGTGCCAGTCGCCCTTTGATTTTGGGCGTCACCGGGGCGTCGGGACTGATCTACGCCGTCCGCGCCCTCAAGTTTTTGCTACAGGCCAACTACTCGGTGGAGCTAGTGGCCTCCAAATCCACCTACATGGTCTGGCAGGCCGAATCCCAGATCAAAATGCCGCCCGACCCAGTACAGCAGGAGCAGTTCTGGCGACAGCAGGCCGGAGTGCCCCGCCATGCCGACTCAAATACCAGCTCTGGTGCTAGCCCCGGTGTCAGCTCCGGGGAGATGGGCAAACTCTACTGCCACCCCTGGAGTGACGTGGGAGCTAACATTGCCAGCGGCTCGTTTCGCACCCTGGGAATGCTGATTTTGCCCTGCAGCATGAGCACCATTGGCAAGCTAGCCGCCGGACTGAGTTCCGACCTGCTAGAGCGGGCGGCAGACGTGCAGCTGAAAGAAGGCCGTAAACTGGTAGTAGTGCCGCGCGAAACCCCGTTTAGCCTGATCCACCTGCGCAACCTCACCACCCTGGCCGAAGCCGGTGCCCGAATCGTTCCCGCCATTCCAGCCTGGTATCACAATCCCCAAACCGTGGAAGACCTTGTTGATTTCGTCGTGGCTCGGGCGCTAGACCAGTTCGACATCGCCTGCGTACCGCTAAAGCGCTGGGAAGGCCACCTACAGCGCGAAGACTAGGTTGTTCCCACTCCCCACCTCCCCATCTCCCCCATCTCCCCCATCTCCCCACTCCCCATCTCCCCACCCCCACCCCAAGGAGACGCATATGGCAAAACTAATTCTGCTGCTGCTAATCGGAGGCAGTCTGGCCCTGTTTGCCGCGAGTAACCTCACCCCGATTTCGCTGGTGGTTCTGGGCCTCCGCACCCAAGCGCTGCCGCTGGCGGTCTGGATACTCGGGGCGCTGCTGGCCGGAGGCTTCACCACCGTGCTGCTGAGCGGTTTTTCCAGCATTTCTAAAGGCGCGGCGGTGCGGCGAGCTAACCAGAATCCACGTGAGTCGCGCTCGCCCTGGACGGCAGCCCGCAGCGAGTCTACCCCTTCTGGCTCGTCAACCGGAACTGCTGGCTTCACGGCTGGGCGACCGGCTGATCGAGCAGCTGACCGAACAACCGATCGAGCAACCGATCGATCGAGCCGCAGCAGTGACCGTCCTGCTGACCGGCGCGCCGCCAGCGACGACTGGGACCGAGATCCGGAAGCCTGGGACAACTGGAACGAACCCGCTCTCGGCTCCACGCCTCGGGCCGATCGCCCTGATCGCCCTGATCGCACCCGCAGCACCGAAAATCAACCCGGCTGGGGCGACTATGAAAACCGCGTCCGTAGCAGCCGTCGCGACCCATCCCCCTCTGCTGGCAGTCGAGCCGATAGTCGAGCCGATAGCTGGACCAACAGCCGGACTGATAGAACGAGTGGGGGGAATGTAGACCGCTCCCAGTCCGAAACCCGCAAATCCGAAACCCATAAATCCGAAACCCGCAAAGGCGATGTCTATGACGCCGAATACCGCGTTCTGATTCCGCCCTACAGCACGCCTGCCAATCCGGTGCCGCCACCACCTGCACCCACGCCACCGCCTGCACCCACGCCACCGCCCAGCGACGAAGAAGACTGGGGCCTAGACGACGACCCGCAGGACCGCAGCCGATAGATTGAGCAGATGGCGTAACATAGCTGCCCTCAGCACTCATATAGAGCGGCAATCAACCAAAATTAGACCTAGCCCAACTCTGCATTACCAGGTGGAAGCGCCAGTCCAACAAACCTCCCCACCTCCCCACCTCCCCACCTCCCCATCCCCTCATCTCCCCCACCCCCAATGCAAACTAGCTTTTGGATTTGGCTATCAGTACTGCTGGGACTAGCCAGCTTTGGCCTGGGCACCATGATTTCGGCCTACTGGGGCAAGGGCAGCGTTGCAGTCGTGTTTCCGGCTCCGGTGGGTCTGGGTGAGCCGGTGTCTACGGTGAATTCTGAGGCGGCCAGCCAGTTTCAACAGGGCTGCGACGCCTACCAGGCGGGCCAATATCGCCAGGCAACAGCGCGGTTCCAGACGGCCCTGGAGCTCGATTCCGATCTAGCGGAGGCCCAGCACAACCTGGCGCGGGCAACGGCCAACCTGCGCCGCGTCACCGAAGCAATTGCCGAACTGGTCAAGGCCAGCGAGCTGTATTCCCGGCAGGGCAACGGGGCGATGTTAGCCCAGCTCAAGCAGGATTTAGAAACCCTGCGCCGCTAGTCCGATGGTATGTTTCCAGAAACTGCATTCCAGAAACTTCACGAGGGATTTGGCCAAAGCTTAAACAAGCGTACAGAACATGCCCAGTCGGACAGAATCGCCCCTATACTATGCTCTACGGTTGACCTACCATCCGTTCTCGTTCTACCTGAAGCTTTTTACGGGAGCCTTGATTAGCCATGTCTCATCCCTTCAATCGTCGGCAATTTCTGATTTATGGATCGGCAGCCCTGGGCACCAGCCTCTTGCTGAAAGCCTGTGGCAACACCACTTCAACCAGCACCACCGCCTCTCCGGCAGCCTCGCCAGCGGCCAGCGGTAAGCTCAAGGTGGCGGCTGTCTACACCGTGCCGATTGAACAGCAGTGGGTGAGCCGGATTCACAAGGCCATCAACGCCGCCAAGGACCGGGGCGATGTGGAATACGTCTGGTCCGAGTCCGTTTCCAACACCGACTATGAGCGGGTGGCGCGCCAATATGCCGAGGCCGGGAACCAGCTGATTGTGGGCGAATGCTTTGCCGTCGAAAAAGCCTGCCGCACCTTCACCCCCGAATATCCCAACGTTGCTTTTCTGATGGGGTCGAGCGGCAAACCAGCTGAGCCAAACCTCTCGGTGTTCGACAACTACATCCACGAGCCCGCCTACCTGACCGGCCTGATCGCGGGCGGCATGACCAAATCCAAAACCATCGGGCTGGTGGGCGGCTACCCAATTCCCGAAGTCAATCGCCTGATGAATGCCTTCATGGCGGGCGTCAAAGAAATTGTCCCTGACGCCAAGTTTTTGGTGACGTTTATCGGCAGCTGGTTTGATCCGCCCAAGGCCAAGGAAGCCGCCTTTGCCCAGATCGACGCCGGAGCTGACATCATGTACGCCGAGCGGTTTGGCGTTTCGGATGCCGCCAAAGAGCGGGGAGTTCTGGCGATTGGCAACGTGATCGACACCCAGAAAGACTATCCCGACACCGTGATCGCCAGCGCCCTCTGGCACATGGAGCCGACGATTGACAAAGCGATTGAAGCGGTCAAGTCGGGCAACTTCAAACCCGAAGACTACGGCCAATTCAGCTACATGAAGCACAAGGGCTCCAGTCTGTCCGATCTGGGCACCTTCGCCACTAAAGTGCCCCAGGCCATTCAGGACAAGGTGAAGCAGCGCCAGGAGGAAATTCTGGCGGGCAGCTTTACGGTCAAGGTAGACGACAACGAACCCAAATCTACGGTTTGATTTCCCGGCGTTTCTTCTGGTCCTCTCTTGTCTCTTCCTGTTCTCCAACTGCACCAGATCAGCAAACGCTTTGGTTCCGTCCTGGCCAACGACCAGATCAGTTTGGCGCTAAACCGGGGCGAGATCTTGGCACTGCTGGGCGAAAACGGCGCGGGCAAAACCACGCTGATGAACATTCTGTTTGGCCACTACCAGGCCGACCAGGGCCAGATTCAGCTGTTTGGCCAGCCCGCCCAGATCACCTCGCCCAAGGCCGCGATCGCCGCCGGAATTGGCATGGTGCATCAGCACTTCACCCTGGCCGATAGCCTCTCTGTGCTGGACAACGTGATTCTGGGCACCGAGCCGCTCTGGAGCTGGCGGCAGAACCGTCAGGCCGCCCGGCAGCGCTTGCAGGAGATCGCGGCGCAGTTTGGCCTCAAGGTTGATCCTGACGCCCAGATTGCCGATCTATCGGTCGGAGAGCGGCAGCGGGTCGAGATCCTCAAGGCCCTGTATCGCCAGATCAAGATTCTGATTCTGGACGAACCGACGGCGGTGCTGACCCCCCAGGAAACCGACGCCCTGTTTGCCACGCTCCACCAGATGACCGAGGCGGGCCTGTCGATTCTGCTGATTTCCCACAAGCTGCAAGAGGTGCTGCGGGTCAGCGATCGGGTTGTGGTGCTGCGGGCCGGACGGGTCGTGGCCGATTTGCCCACAGCCACCGTCACCGCCGCCGAGCTAGCCGAACAGATGGTGGGTCGCCCCCTGCCCCAAACCCAACGCCAGGCCCTCCCCCCCGGCAGCCCGGTCCTCGAGCTCACAGAGCTGTCGGTGGTGGGCAGTCCTGGCTTGAAGCAGGTTAACCTCAGCCTGCGGGAAGCTGAAATCGTCGGGATCGCGGGCGTCTCAGGCAACGGTCAGGCGGCTCTGTTCAACCTGCTCAGCGGTTTAGCCAGCCCCAGCCAGGGCCAGATTCGCCTCTATGGCGAGCCAGTTTCCCAGCTTTCCCCGGCAGCCATGGTCGAGGCTGGAGTCGCCCGCATCCCAGAAGACCGCCACCGCACCGGCCTAATCGGCGACCTCAGCATCTGGGAAAACCTGATTTTGGAACACCACCGCCAGCCCGCCTTTTCCCAGCGCGGCCTGCTCAACCGCCAGGCCGCCCGCCAGCACGCCGCCGAACTGATCCGCGCCTTCGACGTCCGCTGCCCCTCGGATCAAGTGCCCGTGCGCCTGCTGTCCGGCGGCAACATGCAAAAGCTAATTCTGGGACGCGGCCTCTCCCAGCAGCCCCGCCTGATCCTGGCCAGCCAGCCGACTCGCGGCCTCGACCTGGGAGCCGTCACCTACGTCCACCAGCAGCTCCTAGAAGCCCGCAGCCGTGGAGCCGCTATCCTGCTAATCTCCGAAGACCTCGACGAACTGCTCAGCCTCTCCGACCGCCTCCACGTCCTCTCCCAAGGCCAGCTCTCCACCTCCCTCCCGATCGACCAAATCACCCTCCGCGACCTGGGCTTGCGCATGGCCGGAAAATCCCCCACCTAGCCTCCTCCCCATTTTCCCCACTCCCCCACCTCCCCACCTCCCCACTCCCCCGATGCGCCTCGAACCCCGCCCCCGCATCCCCCTCGCCCTCACCCTGCTCGCCCCCTTCGCCGCCATCCTGGCTGCCCTGATCCTCTGTCTGCCCCTGGTCACCTGGACCGGCACCTCGCCGCTGCAAGCCTATAGCACCATGCTGCAAGGGGCGCTGGGCTCGCGGTTTGCCCTCTCGGAAACCCTGTCGCGGGCCACTCCCCTGATGTATACCGGGCTGGCCGTGGCGGTGGCGTTTCGGGCCAAGCTCTGGAACATTGGGGCCGAAGGCCAGTTCTATCTGGGCGCGGTGGCGGCAACGCTGGTGGGCACGGGCTGGATCACCCTGCCGCCGGTTCTGATGCTGCCGCTGGTGTTTGGGGCCGGATTTTGTCTGGGGGGCCTGCTGCTGCTGTTCCCGGCCTGGCTAAAGACGCGCTTCCAGGTGGATGAGGTCGTGACCACGCTGCTGCTCAACTTCATCGTGGTTTTGCTGGTTAGCTACCTGATTGAAGGGCCGCTGAAAGACCCAACTGCTCTGGGCTGGCCCCAGGCCGTGGCCCTGATTCCCCAGGCCAGTTTGCCTCGCCTCCTGGGCCGCACCCATCTGGGGCTGGTGATTGCCCTGGTCTGCGGCTTTGGCCTCTGGGGCTTCAACCAGCGGGCCGTGTTGGGCTACCAGATGAAGGCGATCGGGGCCAACCTCCAGGCCGCCCGGTTTGCCGGAATTCCGATTGCGTCGGTCACTCTGGCCACAGCCCTACTCAGCGGCGGCCTAGCAGGCATGGGCGGTGTCAGCGAAGTGGCGGGCCTGAAGGGTTACCTCAGCCTCGACCTGTCGCCAGGATTTGGCTACACCGGGATCATTGTGGCGATGCTGGCCAAGCTGCATCCCCTGGGGGTTTTGGCCGCCTCGGTGTTTGTGGCAGCGATCTACGTGGGAGCCGATGCCATGGGTCGCGCCGCCAACTTGCCCACCTACCTGGCCGACGTGATCGTCTCGGCCTCGCTGCTCTGTATGCTGGTCAGCATTCTGTTCACCCAATACCGCTGGCGCTGGAAATAGAGGTTTGTCATGGAACTGCTGACGCTGCTGCTGGGGGTTGAATTTTGGACTGCGACGGTGCGGATTGCCACGCCGCTGATTTTGGGCACCCTGGGCGAACTGCTCTGCGAACGGGCCGGGGTGCTGAACCTGGGGATCGAAGGGATTATGACGATCGGAGCCCTGGTGGGCTGGGCTGCCGTTTACCAGGGGGCGAATCTCTGGATTGGCGTCTTGCTGGCGGCCCTAGTCGGCCTGGGCTTTGGCCTGCTCCACAGTTTGTTCACGGTCTACCTGGGCCTGTCCCAGCACGTTACGGGCATTGGCATCACCCTGCTGGCGGCCAATCTCGCTTATTTCTTCTACCGAGTGCTGTTGCCCAACGTCACCACCCCGCCCAAAATCACGCCGTTCCAGCCCCTGCCGATTCCGCTGCTGTCCCGTTTGCCGGTGTTCGGCCAGGCTCTGTTTAGCCAGACGCCGCTTACCTATTTGGCCCTGCTGGCGGTGGTACTGGTGGCCTACCTGCTCTACCAGACGCCCCTGGGACTGGCAATCCGGATGGTGGGCGAAAACCCTCAGGCGGCAGAAGCCCAGGGGATCTCGGTCTACGGCGTCCGCACTGGGGCCGTCGCGGCGGGCAGCGCCCTGATGGCGGTAGGAGGGGCGTTTCTCACCCTCTCAGCCTTCGACTCGTTTTTCGTGAATCTGATTAACGGGCGCGGCTGGATCTGCATTGCCCTGGTCGTGTTTGCCTCCTGGCAGCCCTTTAAAGCCCTGCTGGGAGCCCTGCTGTTCGCCGGATTTGACGCCCTACAGCTGCGCCTCCAGCAGGAAATCGGGGCAGAGATTCCCTACCAGGTGTTTTTGATGCTGCCCTACGTTCTCAGCATCCTGGCCCTGACCGTGATGTCGCGGCGGGCGGGCTATCCCAAGGCGCTGATGGTGCCGTTTCGCCGGGGCGAGCGCTAGGGAAGTTAGGAAGGCGGTTTTGGGGTTGAGCCGGGGAAACCTCTAGTAAAGCTGTTCTGCCCATTGCTTCTGCTCCATTGCTTCTGCTCCATTGCTTCTGCCCTATTGCTTCTGCCTCCAAGTCTGGTTTGCAGCACAATAAAAGACAATTGTCTTTAAGTTCTTTTGCTTCCAAGGTTCTATGTCTTCTGCTTCTTACCCCCTCCTGCTCCGCAACGGTCGATTGCTGCCTGCCCCCGGTGCCCAAACGGGGGCCCAGACCGATGCCGCGCCAACGGTTGATCTGGCGATTGAGGCCGGTAGAATTGCTGCGATTGCACCCCAGATTTCAGCCATGGGCCAGATTGAGCTGGACTTGAAGGGCAAACTGATCAGCCCACCCTTCGTGGAGTCGCATGTGCATCTCGACTCGGCCCTCACCGCCGGACAGCCCCGCTGGAACCAGAGCGGCACCCTGTTTGAGGGCATCGAGATCTGGCGGGAGCGCAAGCAGGATTTGACCCTGGAAGACGTGAAGAGCCGCGCCATCGAGACCCTGAAACAGCAGGCGATGCAGGGGGTGCTGTATGTCCGCAGCCATGCTGATGTCAGTGAAACCAACCTGGTGGCCCTGAAGGCGCTGCTGGAAGTGCGCGACGCGGTGAAGGACTGGATCACCGTGCAGGTGGTCGCCTTTCCCCAGGACGGCATCTATGGCGGTCCCAAAAACGAGCTGTTGATCGAAGAAGCAATGAAGCTGGGGGCTGATGTGATTGGCGGCATTCCCCACTACGAGCTGACCCGCGAAGATGGCGTCAAATCGGTGCATCGGATTTTTGAGCTGGCCCAGCAGTACGACCGCCTGATCGACATCCACTGCGACGAAATCGACGACGATAACTCCCGGTTTTTGGAAGTCGTAGCGGCCTGTGCAATTCGCTCGGAGCTGGGTTCACGGGTGTCGGCCAGCCATACCACCGCCTTTGGCTCCTACAACAACGCCTACGCCTACAAGCTGCTGGGCTTTTTGCGCCGTACTCAGATCAACTTCATCGTCAACCCGCTGATCAACATTACGATCCAGGGCCGCACCGACACCTACCCTAAGCGCCGGGGGCTGACCCGCGTCAAGGAACTCTGGCAGCAGGGTATGAACTTGAGTTTAGGACATGACTGCGTGCAGGACTGCTGGTATTCGCTCGGCACGGGCAATATGTTGGATGTGGCCTTTATGCTAGTGCATGTCGCCCAAATGACTGGACGCAGTGAAATCGACGCCTGCTATGACATGGTCACCTGGAACGGAGCCAAGACCTTTAACCTGGCCGACCAGTATGGACTGGAAGTCGGCAAACCCGCCAACCTGATTGTCCTGGATGCTGCTGACCGGTTTGAGGCGATCCGGCGGCGTCCGCCCGTGCGCTACGTAATTGCTCGCGGCCAGATCCTGGCTGCTACTGAAGTTCCTGTAACTGAATGGAAAGCGCCATGAATTCGCGCGACGACCGGCTCAATATCCGTTTAGGGGACCGTTTGGATAACCGTTTGGATGACCGTTTGGGCAACAGAGCGGAATCCCTCACGGCTCAATCCACCGATCCAGACGAGGCCGAAGTGCACGATCTGGACTGCCTGGATGCGGCCAGCCTGCGGGCTGAACTGCTGGCCTGTCGTCGCTCTCTGCGCCAGCTAGGCCAGCGCAACCAGGAGCTACAGCAGATCCTCGACACCATGCCCCAGCATATTTTCTGGAAAGACCAGAACTCGGTGTATCGGGGCTGCAATCAGGGGTTTGCTGAGGTGGCGGGCTATAGCTGCCCGGAAGAGGTGGTAGGCAAAACCGACTACGAGCTCTGCTGGACCCCGGAAGAGGCCGACAGCTTCCGGGAGTTCGACCGGCAAATCCTCAGCAGTGGCCAGGCCCAGCTCGCCGTTGTAGAGCTGCCCTCGGAAATCAACAAACAGCAGGGCTGGGTCGCCACCAGCAAGCTGCCGATTCGCGACAGGACGGACGCGGTGACAGGCGTATTGGGCCTGTTTGAGGACATCACCGAGCGGGCCAAGGAAGAGGAAGCCCTGAGGCGCTCGGAAGCCCAGCTCCGGCAACAGGCCCAGCAGCTGCGCCAGACGATTGGTGAACTGAAGCAGGCCCAGACCCAGCTGGTTCAGGCCGAAAAAATGTCGAGTCTGGGGCAGCTCGTCGCCGGAATTGCCCACGAGATCAACAATCCGGTCGGCTTCATCCACGGCAACCTCTGCTACGCCCGCGAACATATCGATGCCCTGCTGGGCCTGATTGCCTGCTACCAGCAGCACTATCCCCAGCCTCTGCCGGAAATCCAGACCTATATTGAAGAAATCGAGCTGGAGTTTTTGCAGGAAGACCTGCCGCGTCTGTTCAAATCGATGCAGGTGGGAGCGGATCGCATCCGCCAGATCGTCCTGTCGCTGCGCACTTTCTCGCGTCTGGATGAGGCCGAGATCAAACTAACCGATCTGCACGAGGGAATTGACAGCACCCTGATGATTTTGCAAAACCGCCTGAAGGGAGGCCGCATCAACCTGCCGATTCAGGTGGTGAAAGACTACGGCAACCTGCCGCTGGTGGAGTGCTATGGCGGGGCGATCAATCAGGTGTTCATGAATCTGCTCAGTAACGCGATTGATGCCGTCGAAGAGCAGGTGCTCCGCCACCCGGAGACAGCGCCCCAAGCGCCCTGTATTCAGATCCAGACGAGCCTGCTAGACGCCGAGCGGGTGCAGATTGCGATTCGCGACAGCGGCACCGGCATGTCCCCGGCCACCGTAGACCAGATTTTCAATCCCTTTTTCACCACCAAACCGCCCGGCAAAGGCACGGGACTGGGTCTGTCGATCAGCTACCAGATCATCACGGAGCGCCATGGCGGCACCCTCACCTGTCGGTCAGAGGTGGGACAGGGCAGCGAGTTCGTAATCGAGATCCCGATCCATCACGTCAGTCCGGTGTCGCCAACAGCTGATGCTCTGGTCGAAGCAGGTTTGGTGGGTGGAGGAGACCGCTAGCAGAGTGCTCGAATAGCCTGATCAGACAAGTAATAGGAAGTTTCACGAGAACTTTACGGTTCAGCTGGAACCGGCTGTGGTTCTGCGAAGAAATCATCCTTTCTTCATAAAATCCTGATTGCCATAGTGATTGTACCTATTCGTGGGGGACTGGGTTTGTTAATCTAGTGAAGAACAAGTCTCCAAAGTAAATATTTGCAAACATGAGCACCATCACTCAGGTCAAACACGACGTTAAGGATCTGTCCCTGGCCCCCCTTGGTAAGCAGCGGATTGAATGGGCTGGCCGCGAAATGCCGGTTCTGCGCCAAATTCAAGATCGTTTTTCCCAAGAAAAGCCCCTAGCGGGTATCCGACTGGTGGCCTGCTGCCACGTCACCACCGAAACGGCCCACCTGGCAATTGCCCTCAAGAACGCCGGGGCTGATGCGGTGCTGATTGCCAGCAACCCGCTCTCTACCCAGGACGACGTAGCAGCCTGTTTGGTGGCT
>JBJTUI010000787.1:0-6554 GCA_046080625.1 Elainella sp.
GTCGATGCTGGCTCCGACCTGAAGCTCCGGAAGAATTGGGTAAACGCCCGTCACCAGGAGGCGGGCCGAATCTTCACCGCCTTGATAGAGATAAACGCCCTGAAACTGGAGGGACGGAGGAGTCAGGGCCCGGCGCGATTCGGTATCGGCGAGGTCCGCCGCTGAGCCAGCCCCAGAAGAGGGCGATTGGAGCGCTGTGGCATCAGCTGGCGTCGAAAAATCTGGGTTGGAGGAGGGGGCGAGATCCGGGGCTGGACGAGTCAGGGGCGTGCTGATCGGGGGTGGGCTGACGGGCGCAAGGCTGTCGGGAGAGCCACTGGCAGCGGGTGCAGAGGGGACGGGAAGCGGCCTGCCGTACTGGGTGCCATATCGGGTACTATCTTGGGCCAGCATTGGCTGCTGCATCGCCCGAGGTGGAATCGCCAGATTCGTAGGTGGATTGAAGAAGAAGCGCTCTGAAGGATTACAGTCGGCCAGACAGGTTTCGGCGCTAATAGTCACCGAGGGCGCTGATGCTGTTGTGCCGGACTCCGAACGCTCAGCCGTGATTTGGTCGGCAGGGCTCTCCGAATCGTTGGCGATTGTCGGGGGTAGCGCTGTGGTTGACGCTGTGGGCTCCGAGCGGAACTCTACTGAATTCTGAACCGTGGCATCCTGGGCAGCGGCCACTGCGCTGGGTGTAGCAGTCTGCCCAGAGGAATTGATCGCCGAATCTACCGCTGAATTTCCCGCAGGAGACTCTGTTAAATCTATTTGCATCGCAGCCATTGAAACTGGCTGAACTGCCCCAGCCGTTGCCGGCAAAGCTGTCGATCTGGCCGATCTGGAAATCGATCTGGGAGCGGTGGAATCAGTGGCGTTTGGAGAAGCGGCGTTTGGAGAAGCGGCATTTGGGGAGGCGAAGGACTGAATCGAGGCGAGTGGGTCGGGTGGGTCGGTTTCTACTTCAGGCTGATGCGGAGCAGACTTAGGGGAGGTTTGGAGATCCGGTTGGGGTGCTTCCGAACCAGCCAGAGGCTGAGCACCTGCCGGAGCAGAGATAACTATTGTGCTGAGTCCTAGGTACAACACCCAGAAACGAATAGTCATCCAACCGTTTGGCAAAACGGCCTTAGATAGACTAGGCATGATCATTCTCAAGTTAGTAAGGTTAATGCTCTGAGACTTAGCTGCAAATCGATTTGCAGATGAACCTGATGTCCTGATGTAAAGACTGAAGCCGTTGAATCGCTTAAAACAGGCTTCAGTAGAGCGGAGCGCAAGACTTCTGTTTATCCGAAGGACCGCCTGATTTAGAATCGATCTACCCCAGAGGTGAACTCGGCTTGAGCTCAGAGTGAAACAGAGTCAAACAGACTGCAGATGTCCTTACGTCCAGGTGTTGAACACCTTGAAGCCTATGCCTTTACACAATCGCTGCACCCTTGCTCAACTCGTAGCCAACCTCAGACAATCGCCCCGATGGGCCCTAGCTTTGGGATTCACACTGCTCCTGGGGGTCGGTGGCTGCGACTCTCCACCCGACTGGATCGGTTCGAGGGAGACAAAGCCCATCGAACTCTCTATTCTGCAAGTCACCCCTGGAACCAGCGGTAGCTATACCGTTTCGGGAAGCACAACATTACCTGACAGAACTCAAATCACGGTCTATGCCGTCCGTTATTTCAGCGAAGCCGGGGATTCTAGTGGGAATTCTGTTTTGAATCCAACCCGACAAAATTTCGCGATTCTGGATCGGCAGCTGGCAAATGTCAATCAGGGAACCTGGCAAACCAGGCTGGCTGTTCAGACTTTGGTGAATGGGCAATCTCGGGAATCCTGGCAGAGCAGTGCGGCACCGAGTCGGCTTACGCCTGAGCCTCAAATGACTTTTCTGGCAACGTTGGAGCCTGCTCATCAGCCCCACAACCTGCAAAAGCAGATTGAGAATCAGGCGGCTCTCACAAGATTCACGACAGATGGAGAACGGTACTTACGAACCGAGAAAACCCTGGAGCTCCCTGTAGAAGGTGAGACTCGACCGGTTAGTTTTATCGAGAAAAGGCCTGTTCCAGTCACAGTGACCGAAGCGCCAGACAATCAGCCCGCTCCCTTGCCCCAATCTGACCAGCCTCTTCCCCAATCGGCTCTGTTTCGCTAATCACCAGAGCCACCCTCTCAGGCGGAAGGCTTAAATCTCACCTGCGGATCACTGCCATTCCGCAGGTTTTCACCAAGAGCTAGGGAAGCCCGAACCGCGGTCTCTTCAGCCAAAAATCTCTCTAGTCCATTGGCCTGGAGTCGCGACGGCGCAAATTTGAGGCTCTCTACCAGGGCCTCTTTTTCATGGAGCTGCTGCTGCAAAGCCGTCAGCTGCTTCTGGGTGTTTTCCAAATCGCGCCAGGTCCGATACCAGCGCATAACGGATAGGTGGGTAGCTCCAGCGCCAATGCTCAAAGCCAGCGCCAGTGTTAAATACGGTCCTGCTAGCTCCTTAAACTGGCCGGTAAAGACGGGTTTCCCTTCCATTTGAATCGCTACTGGCTTTGCACTCAGCGTAGCCAGCGGCAGGGTAGCTGCTGCAAAAACGGTCCCTCCGATCAGGACCGAGGACAATAGGTGCCTGGAAAAACTCATGGTTATGTGCCCTACGTGGATAGATCAACCTGACTCAAGCTCAAACAAACACAAGCAAGCTGAAAACCTTACTTGTGGTCAACAACGGGAAACACGTAAAGGCAAGCTTCAAAATATACCTAGTTATACTGAAGCCTGCTGCTAGCTTCCGTGATTTAACTTAAGAATTCTATCAAAATAGTCCATTTTATTTAAATCTTCTATGAATTTATTTGGGAGCCGGTGGAGGCAAAAAGGCTGTATAGATTGCTGAGTCGGGTTTTGAGCCGAATTGGCAACTTCTCCGTAAAGGGGTTTCCCCCTCTTGTCTCTATTTCCACCAGGCTAGTTTCTTAAAATATCTTTATGGGAACAGCCGCCGCTTTGCGATTAATGCAAATCCTAAATGGATGTAAATAAAATGTCACGAAAATTTGTGAAAGTAGTTCTACTCGACAGCAAAACAGGTCTGTCGTTCTGAATTAGAACAGCCGGTCTTTAGGCTGAAAATCTGTCGAGCGGCGCTTCTAGGTGCTGCCCTTTTTGCCTAACTCTGCTCGCATCTATAGGCCGCGTCCGTAATAATTCTCAACCAATTCCGGATAAGATATAAGCGGTCTCACCGCAAAAACGCCAGAACTCAGCCCGCTACAGCCCTATGGTTTCCACTTGGCTCTCCCACAGCCACCTGATTATGTTTGGTCTTCTCGCTGGATTTGCGGTTGCCCACAGCGGTCTAGCGGCCCTCCGTCCCTGGGGTGAACAGCGGATTGGAGCCCGCGCCTATCGGGTGCTGTTTGCGCTGGTCAGTATTCCGTTCGCCACCGGCCTAATCGTCTACTTCATCCGCCATCGCTACGACGGACTGCAACTCTGGAATCTTCAGGGCGTAGCTGGCCTTGAAGCAGCCGTCTGGATTTTATCGGCCATATCCTTCATTTTTCTGTACCCAGCCACCTTTAACCTGCTAGAAATCGCCGCAATTCAAAAACCCGAGGTTCACCTCTACAATGCGGGCATTATCCGCATAACTCGCCACCCCCAGATGGTAGGCCAGGTGATCTGGTGTATTGCCCACACTCTCTGGATCGGCACCACTTTCATGCTCGTAACCTCCCTGGGCCTGATTCTGCACCATCTGTTCGCGGTCTGGCATGGCGACCGGCGCTTGCGATCCCGCTACGGCGAATCCTTTGAAACCTTAAAATCTCAAACTTCAGTAATTCCTTTTTTAGCGATCCTGCAAAACCGTCAAACTTTGATCCTGAAAGAGTTTCTCCGCCCTGCCTACCTCGGGATTGTGATTTTTGTGCTGATTTTTTGGTGGGTTCATCCACTCCTGATCCGTGCATCGGGGAGCGCAGGCTGGTAGCATTATCCCAAAGCAGATATTAAGCGTTTATATTCCGCCTAAAGAGGTGTCATGGCACTGGCAGTGAATCAACTCACATTTCGGCAAGAGGTTATTGAGTCAGCGATCCCGGTTCTGGTCGGCTTCTGGGCACCCTGGTGCGGCGTTTGCCGCTTAGTTAATCCCATGTTGAGCGAAATTCAAGCGGAATGGGGGGACCAGATCAAGCTGGTTAGCATCAACGCTGACGAAAACCTGCGACTGTCCAGTACTCACCGGATTACGACCCTGCCCACGGTCCTACTGTTCGATCGCGGCACGGTTCTCTGTCGGCTCGATCAATTCAGCGGTCGAGACGATTTTCGTCGGGCTGCGGTTGATCTGCAAACCTTGCTGAAGCAAACTATTCAGCCCTACAGCTACTCAGCCTAGACAGGCTACTCTTCCAGGTTCTGCTCCCAGTCTTCGGCTGAATCAGAGTCCTTGAAGTATAGTGCTATGCATTTGGCTTAGGACAAGAGGGGGTGTGGGGGCTCCGCCCCCAGTCAGGGGTTCCACCCCTGCACCCCGCCCTAACCGAAAAACATCCAGCTATAACTAGAGAATTCTCTAAAAAACCAGATCAAGCCCCAGTTCTTGCAGATTTATGCTGAAGAGCTGGCCTGCTTCTGCTTGCCAGGTTGCGACCAGTAGCCCCTGCTGTTGTAACGGCGCAATAGCGGTAATCGGCTGCGGCAACTCTAGCGCTCCAACCCCTCGTCCGGTTTCATCCAGAAACACAATTTGCCCGCCAGCTGCCGCCAGGACATAGCCCCAGTCAATCGTCAGCAGAAAATCAGGTGTGATTTCTACCCACCAGCGTTTGATGCGATAGGGTTTCAAATCAATCAGCAGCACAGTGCCGAGCTCGCTGTCCAGCGCCAAAAACTGGCCTGAACGACCGGTCGCAGCAATTGCCCGTAGCCGCATGGGCAGCGACAGGCTGCCAACTCGACGACCGCGTCTCGTCACAATTTGGGTCAGACTACCGTTTGCAGTTGTGGTCACCAGGGCCAAATGGCGTGAATCCAGCGCGAGCAGGCTAGCGAATTCAACCACCCCTTCTAGGCCTAACGCCATATCAGCCCCCACCCATGGCTGGGCAGAACGGTTGCCCAATAGGCAAGGCAATTTGGCCAGGCGCAGCAGCCCGACGGGCTGCAATTCAAGATTTGACTCGGTAGTCGATTCGGCTGGAGCCGAGTTAACCGACCCGAAAGTGGCAAACCAGTTGGCCTGTGGATCAACCGTGACAAGTTGGGGTTCTGTCCAGGATGCTAGCGACTGTAGCTTCGCATCGGCAGAGTTTGGAAAATCCAGCTGCAGGTGAGCAATCGAACGCTGAGTCATCACCAAACAGCCAGATGGATGCAGCAGGAGCTGTTCGACGGGATCGGAGAACTGCTGCCCAGATAAACCCGCCTTTTGCTGGTTCCAACCCTGTCCCTTGGGCGATAACAAGCCCTCCGGCGGAATAACCTGACAGCTGAACCAGTCCCGCCCCGCCTGATACACTGCAATGCTTTCTGGATCCAGCGTCGCGACCGCCAACCGCTGAATCGGCTGCGCTAGCGTTTTTTGTTGGGTCGGACGAAAAACACAGCGGTAGGGCGGCGTAACGGTGACAAACAGCGGCGAAGCCCCTGACCCAGAAGCAGCCGAACTGAATAGGTTCAGTGGCGCAGGCCGGAGTGACTGTACGTTCTGCTGACCAGGCTGCTGCACCGCCTCTAGAGCTGCCCGCATGGCTGCTGCCGAACGGAATCGCCGTCCCGGCAGTTTCTGGAGAGCCGTGGTCAAAATAGCACGACAGCTCTCGGGAATTTCGCTGGTGAGAGCCAGTGGCTGGTTGAGGTGAGCAGATCGCAGCTCTACAGGCGTTCCCGAAAAAGGCCGGTAGCCTGCCAGCAGTTCAAACAGCAAAATTCCCACCGCATAGAGGTCAGAGGCCTCGGAATATTGGCCGTAAAATCGCTCAGGGGCCATGTAGGCCGGAGAGCCCAATGCGCCTTCCTGTAGCCAGATCTCCTGATTCAGTCGGGCAATCCCAAAATCCGAGATCCGGGCAATCCAGCTGTCTCTGGTGAACTGGATCAAAATATTTTCAGGTTTGATATCACAATGCACAATTCCACGGCTATGGGCATGTTCCAGACCCGCCAGCACGTCTATCACAAGGTTCAGGACGCAGAATAGGCTGAGGCGATATTCTTCCGGCATCAGATTGCGGAGCGTACCGCCCTCGCAGTAGTCCATCACCAGATAGCGCCCGGTCGCAGTGTGCTCTAGCGCCTGACAGGTAACAATATTGGGATGTTGCAGGCTCAGCAGAAATCTGAGTTCCCGTAGAAATTTGTGGGTCGGAAAGCGATCGTGCTCTAAATTCTTCAGCGCGACCAACCGCCCGGTCGGACGGTGAACTGCGCAAAACACCTGACCAAACTGTCCCTGCCCAATTAGCCCTAGCAGTCGGTACTTAGAACGCTTTGATTCGGTGCCTGGCGAATATGACACACTCAGAAGGCAACATGGAATGAGGAGAATTTGCTCTGGTCAGCCAATCTCAACC
>JBJTUI010000788.1:0-6629 GCA_046080625.1 Elainella sp.
GCCGCTATATTCGTGAGCAAGAAGCATCTGACCAAAGTGGACGGTTTTAATTAACCCACAGATACCTTCAGCGAAAGCCATCCGCCCTTGGGGCGGTCACATTCATCAAGCCACCAGCTTCGCTGGGGGTGTCTGACTTTCGCTCCCGGTGATATTCAAAAATCGATTTCAGTCAGCATTCCAGCCGACCGCAAACGAGAGATTGATGAAACCTTCCGGCTGAATTTGACTAATCCTACTGCTGCGACGATAGCCACGGGTGAAGCAGTAGGAACCATCACCAACGATGATCCGATTCCCACCCTCTCGATCAACAGCATCAGCTTGAAAGAGGGGAACACGGACACAACGACCGCTCTCTTTACCGTCTCTCTGAGTGCTGCCAGCAGTCAGTCGGTCAGCGTAGAGTACGCTACGGTTGATGGCACTGCTACCCTTGCCGAGGACGACTATCAATCCGTTACCCAAACCCTGATTTTTGCTCCAGGAGAAACCAGTAAGACCATTCCGGTGCTGATCAATGGCGATCTGACGGTCGAACCCAACGAAACCTTCAGCCTGACTTTGGTCAATCCCCAAAACGCGACGCTTGACCAGGCTAGTGGGACTGCCACCCTGGAAAACGATGATGTTCAGCCTGGCTCACTCCCCCAGAGTTCTGCTGGCCAGAATTTTGCCGCAAGCAGCTACGCCGATACCGCTAAAGCAGAGCAAGTGACGGGCGATGCCACAGATAATCAGATCCAGGGAGGCGCTGGCAATGACAGGCTGGATGGCGCGGCAGGCGACGACATCATCAGCGGCGGCGATGGGGACGATATCCTCTATGGTCGGGAGGGCAATGATCGGCTGTTGGGAGGCGATGGCGATGACACCCTCTATGGCGGTAGAAGCCAGGATGAGGTTACCGGTGGCCAGGGTAAAGACTTGCTGTATGGCGGCAGAGGAGATGATCTGCTGGTCGGCAGCGCGGGTGGTGATGAACTCTATGGACGGGAGGGCAACGATAGACTGCTCGGCAAGCAGGGAAATGACTTCCTGGGCGGAGGCACAGGTCGAGATCAGCTGACCGGTGGAATTGGCCAAGATCGGCTGCGGGGCGGCAAAGGGCGAGACCAGTTTCAGTTTTTCAATCTGGAAGAACAGGGCGATTTCATCGGAGATTTTTCCGTGAAACAAGACCTGTTAGTTATTTCGGCTGGCGGCTTTGCGGGCCTGAAAACCGGCAGCCTCCGGCAGAATCAATTTCAGCTGGGTCAAACTGCCCTGGACGCAGAGGATCGGTTTATTTACAATGGCGCGACTGGTGCTCTCTATTTTGACGCAGACGGCAGCGGCAGCAGCCAGCAAATCCTGCTTGCTACATTTTCGAATCGGGCTGCCCTGAGTTTCGAAGCAGTTCGCATCGTCGCTTAGCTCAGCATGGCTTTTCGGGTGTTTAAACCAGAAACAGGCGGCATTAAAACCGCCTGCACAGCTAAAAACCTGATTGCCTGCTAAACATCGCGAATTTCTTGGGACTAAGGCGTTGTAAAGAAACAAGTTCATGGTCTTGGATTGTCAGTCTTAGCAACCAAAGCAGCAGCACTTCAGAACCATGAGCTTATACTTTTACAAGCCCTAAATTGGGACTAAATTCTCGTACTCACGCTGGTGTGCTGTCTCAACTGTTCTTCATGTTTGGCGATCGCCCAGACGGCATGAATGCTTCCGGGGAGCCAGCCCAAGAGCGTCAGCAGCACATTGATCACTAACGTCGTACTCAGACCAAAGGTGAGAAACACGCCAACAGGCGGCAGCAAAATCGCAAGTAGGAAGCGTAGGATTTTCATAAAACCTTGCCTTGTATTTATCAACTCATCCTTTATTCTGAGGCATAAAACTCCCGTACTGCCTCTACCCTAGGGTGAACTAGCCTTGGCTACAGAGCTGATTGCCAGGATTTGTTCGGCTCGGGCGGGAGAAAATGGTAGCAGTTTTGCTAGACCGGTCATTCTAGAGGCAAGTGCTCTACCGATCGGTTAACTAGTCATCATGGTTGATTCTAGGGTTGATTCTGGGCCTAATTTTGGGCCTGATTCTCACTTCAATCTGCAGCAGCTAATGCCCAATGCAGAGAACTATCCTGCTGTATTAAAGGCGCGGACGGACGGCAAATCACCTCCTGTCCTGACAGCTCTCGGCAATCTCAGCTTGCTCCAGCGTCCGGCCCTAGCCCTGCTTTGCTCCCACACCTGTCCTGGTGAATGGGCTACCCAAGCCCGTGATCTGGTGCCGCGTCTGCAAAACCTAGATTTTGTTTTAATTAGCGGTTTCCACACCGGAGTTGAACAGGATTGGCTGCACCTGCTGCTGAACAGCACCGCATCTGTGATCCACTGCCCCGCCCGCAGCCTGCACGCTTTTCACCTTTCACCCCAGCAAACTCAGGCCCTCCAAGCCCAGCGGCTGTTGATGCTGTCACCCTTCCCGACCAGTGCCCGTCGAGCCACAGTGCAGCTAGCGGCCAGGCGCAATGCCCTGGTTACGGCCCTAGCCACTGCGGCCTTGGTTGCCTACGCTGCCCCCGATGGCAGAACTGCTGCCCTAGCCCAGCAGCTGATCCAACTGGGTAAGCCGGTATTTACCCTGAAAGGAAATCAAAGGCTGCTGGAGATGGGGGCCAGGGAGGTAGGGAAGATGGGGGAGGTAGGGAGGTGAGGTCATTTGTTTTGTGGCAAGGCTGGGATAATTCTGCTTCGCAGGCTTCTGCCTTGGCTCCCCATTTCCCTACTCATCTAGCTGCCACAGCTCCTTGTTGTAGTCCTCATCTAGCACCTGCCGGGGCCGCAGCACCAGCGTCAGTTTGCCCAACAGCGGCTCGGAGGGCGGTTCTTCAAACCAGTCCAAAGCGAGCTGGGCGTTGCGCTCGACCACGAAGTAGCTGTTGTCGGCCCAGTCGCGCTCGGCCCGGTCGATCAGCAGCAGGGCCGGTTCAACCGTTTCTGACTCGACTCCGGGCAGGTCGATAGTGTCGGCCAGCAGCAGTACCGGATCTTCAGCGGCCAGAATCACCTGCCAGCCCGGCAGGGCGACCCAGGCTCCGGTGCCAGCAAATCTCACCAGCCGAAACGGACCTTCTGATTCCACCAGGGGCGTGGCCTGCAAATCGGCGACGGCGAGGGGCAGTTTTCCCACGACCGGCAAAATCCGTGGCTCGTCGGCAGCTGATTCAAACCGGTAAAACGGCAGGCGCGGGGCCGGACGGCTGCGGGTAACGCTGAAATCGGTCAGCAGTTTTTCCACGGCTTGGCGGGCCGAGTCGCTTTTGGCAAACCGCAGCGCCTGGGCAATCAGTCGCGAGCGGGCCTGGAGGTCGGCCTGCTGACGGGCCAGCTTCCAGTAGAAGAAGGCCACGGCATCATCGGGATAGGCAGAAAACTCAGCCGATTTGGATAGACGAGCAAACTCCTTCAGGGCCTTGGCCACGTCCTGCGCCCCGTCCGAATCCAACCCTTTCTCGACCAAAAGCGTCGCCGCTGCCACCCGCTCAGTCTGGGTCAAAATCCGCAGGGCATAGAGCGAATCGCTGCCCGACTGCTCAAATCGTTCTAATACGGACGGGCTGGCCTCACCGCTGACCAGCGAGCCGTAGACCTGGGCCGCTACGCTCACCTGGTTTTGCTGGACCGGCTCAAACCCGGTTTCCTCAAAAATCTGCTGTTGGGACAGCCCCGCCTTTTGCAGCGTCTGACAGGACTGGCCCCAAGTCACCCAGTTGCCCTCTTTCCGCCGCAGGGTTTGCAGCAGAGCAGCGGCCTCGGATGTTTCGCCAGCAGCTTTGCCTACAGGTAGAGGTCCAGCTTCGGGCGATTGGTCTTCAGGGGATGTTGTCATCAGTCTGACCCTATGGGCTCAAAAATCTTCACTAGGCCACTGTAGCGTATCTCACCTGACCTGGATCAGCTGTTTGAGGACGCGAGTCAGGTATGCGAACGTAGCTGCTGTTTGAGTTGGTCAACCGGCATCACGCCTTCAATCCGCAGGGCGGGCTCTCCTTGCTTAAACAGCACCAGCGTTGGTAAAGCCTTGACCTGGTATTGACTGGCCAGCTGGGGATAATTTTCGGTGTTGATCTTCACAATCCGCAGCTGCTGCTTCATCTCGCTGTTGATCTGCTCTAACATCCCGGCCATCATCTGGCAGGGACCGCACCAGGGGGCATAAAAATCGACCAGAACCGGTAAATCAGACTGGTTGACCAATTCTTGGAAACTGCCAAACTGCTTCTTGGTAGACATAGAATTTGCCGGAAGATTTGCCGGACGAATATACCTCGATTGTATTGAACGTCGTTTGCCCTGGAATAGGCCATAACCGAACCCATCTGGGTGGCTAACCGACCGTTAGGAGTTGGGGCGGCCTAGCCCACGATTTAGCTATATGATTTGCCCTCTGTCCCCTTCTGCTGTAGCGTAAATTGAGGTTGCAGTCCCAGCTCAGATTCGCCTCACGGAGTTAATGGACAGAACCCCAGGCGTTGATTGGTACAAGTTGATTCAAATCGGTAGATTCAGACAGGTGGAGACTATGACAGCTTCTCAGCGACTTCAGGGACAGGTGGCGATCGTAACGGGGGCATCTCGCGGAATTGGGCGAGCCGCAGCCTTGGCATTGGCAGCCGAGGGCGCGACGGTGGTAGTCAACTACGCCAGCTCCAGTCAGGCCGCCGATCAGGTCGTGGCTGAGATCACGGGCATGGGTAGCCAAGCTGTGGCGCTGCAAGCCGATGTGGGACAGGCCGAGCAGGTGGAAGCGCTGTTTAACGCCACGATGGAAAAATATGGCCGGGTTGATGTGCTGGTCAACAATGCTGGAATTGCGCGGGATACGCTGCTGCTGCGGATGAAGCTGGAAGACTGGCAGGCGGTGATTGACCTGAACCTGACGGGAGTGTTTCTCTGCACCAGGGCCGCCAGCAAAATCATGCTGAAGCAGCGCTCGGGCCGAATCGTCAACATTACTTCGGTCGTGGGCGAAATGGGCAACGCGGGCCAGGCCAACTACAGCGCTGCCAAGGCTGGGGTGATTGGTTTCACCAAAACAGTGGCTAAAGAGCTGGCCAGCCGCGGAATTACCGTGAACGCAGTCGCACCGGGCTTTATTACCACCGACATGACGGCTGACCTGAAGGTGGGTGAAGAAATCCTGAAGCTGATTCCGCTGGGGCGCTATGGCCAGCCCGAAGAGGTGGCAGGCCTGATTCGGTTTCTGGCTGCCGATGCTGCTGCGGCCTACATTACGGGCCAGGTAATCAACGTCGATGGCGGTATGGTGATGGCCTGACGCCGATTTGCTCGCCAGCCAGGAACAGCCAGGAGCACACAGCCAGGAGCACCACATGACCCAAGGTTTTCGACCTGTTCCCAGTGAGCTAAACAGCGGTCTGGTAGAAGTGACTGCCAACGTTTGGACCCTTGAAGCCCAGGAGCGCGTTGGCTACCGACCGCCAATGCAGCCCCGCTATCCCTATAGCCATCGCGCTGTGGTGCTGCGGCTCAGCGACGGCAGTCTGTTCGTGCTTTCGCCGATTCAGCTCACCCCCGAAATTCGCGCCGAGGTGGATGCGCTTGGAACAGTCAAATTTCTCGTCTCGCCCAATCACCTGCATCACCTCTACCTGGGCGACTGGAGCCAAGCTTACCCAGACGCTAAGGAGTCTTGTAAAAATAACCTGAGCAGGCAAGGGGCTTAAGCCCCTTGTTCAAGCCAGTAGACCGATCCAGGTGATCAACTTATTCGTACAAGCTGCCTAAGGCGTTGTAAAGAAACAAGTTCATGGTCTTGGATTGTCAGTCTTAGCAACCAAAGCAGCAGCACTTCAGAACCATGAGCTTATACTTTTACAAGCCCTAAACTGTATGCCTCGCCTAGATTAGGGGCCAAACGCAAAGATCTGAACTTTGTCAAAACCCTGGCGACCGATGGGCCAGAGTCTGAGTGGGCAGGCGAAATCGATCAATCCCTGTTTGGGACGGGAAACGGCTGGTTTGATGAGGTTGTGTTTTTCCATCGGGCCTCGCGCACGGTCGTCTTCACGGATCTGATCATGGACTTCGACCCGGCAATTTTTTCACCCCTGTCACAGGCTACGACGCGGTGGAACCAGATGTATCGACATACGCCGCGTGGCGTTCAGTTTGCCCATATCTTTGACCGGGCGATTCTGCGGAACAAGTTCCAAACCATTCGCGGCTGGCAACCAGAACAGGCAATTGTCGCCCACAGCCCCTGGCTCTGCGTGGCCGGTCAGCAGCAGGTCGCTGATTTGCTGGATGCGGCCTTTGACTGGCTGGCTCCCCAGCCTGCTGCCGTAGAGGCTGTGGCTGCGACTGGACGGCTGGCCTTGCTGATGCTCGTGATTCTGCCGATCCATGCACTGATCGTGCTGTTTGCCGATATCATCTCTCCGCGGCTGCTGGATTCTGGTGAAGAACAACAGGAACCGACTTAGAGGGTGTTTGTAAATAGAGGTTAAGCTTCTTTGTTGTTCCATTTCCTGCGATTGTTTTCCAATCGTCGCAGCATCAACCGAATCATTGCAACATACACCATACCCTCTTGATGCTTCGGGAGCCGCTCATAGTCCC
>JBJTUI010000789.1:0-2723 GCA_046080625.1 Elainella sp.
CCAAACAGGGATTAAAGTGACGGACGAACAATTCAGTGCGATTGCGATTGAGCGCAAGCAGTTTCAGGGTGATTGGAACTATCAAATTAGTCCCAGAAAATCCAATTGATTGCTTAAGTTATTCTTACATGATTCCTAAAGGCGTACTTGAATTGTGAATAGGGCAGGTGAACCTGCGCGATCTGTAGCCCTTGACCGAGCGGGCCGAAGACAGACTCAGAAACTCCTGCATCCCCGACCAGTCAGGCTACAGCCCTAAAACGATATTCAAAACTGTCCCCGAATTTCACATCTGGCTGAGGCGACAAAGCCACCCTGTGTTTCGGGATACAACCTTTCGGAATACAAACTAGGGCAGCAAGGCAGGATCATCATCGATAGACAGCAAAAACTCAATCAAGTCGCTCTGCTGTTGGGCCGTGAAGCCCGCCTCATCGTCTACCCAATAGCTGTGCCCGCTGCCTTCGACCTGGGTGGCCTGGAGGTCTGGGTTAGCCCGGTTAGCGGCTACGGCGACCGCTCGCAGATCCCGGTCCAGCAGAACCCGCAGGCTGGCAGCCGGATCGGCAGGGAGCATTTGCATCGCGGTTCCGGCCAACCCCATCTGCTCTGGGTGCGCCACCTGGTATTGCTCATCCTCACCCGGCTGAAGCGCTGTCGCACTGGCCGCCACGCCGCCGTCGTGCAGATAGGGAGCGGTGACATGCAGGCCAACCAAACTGGGCACCTTATAGCCGCCTTCGCCGTCCTGCCCATAGGCCAGCTCCAGCTGTCGGGTGGAAACGCGCTGATCCACCGGCAGCACGGGCGGATCGGGGGGCAGCGGCACCGGCACATTCGCCGGGTAGGTTTCGGGCGGCACGAACAGCTGGAACATTTTGCTGAGCGCTACGGCCCGCGACGGCTGGGATTGGATTTCGGCCCAGGGCACAACTTCGTGGTTGGTGAAATAGCGACCGCTATGGCACTGGGCGCAGTTGGCCTGGTTAAACACAGCGACTCCCCGTTCGATCGCGCCCCGGTCGGCGGTGTAGGGGGGCGGAGCCAATGTGTTCTGGTAGGCCGAGAGACCGTTGATCTGGGCGGCAACCGGGTAGCCGGGCGAGCTGGCCATCAGGCCGTCCAGGATAAAGGGCGAACCCTTGGGATAGCCCGGCATCTTGATCACCTCGTTGATCGCCGGATTGCCGGGAGTTGGGTCATGCTGTTGCAGAAACTCGGAGGGTTTGGCACCCTCGGGCAGACGAAATTGACGATTGGCGGCGTTTTGCAGAATCACGCCCAGGTAGGTTTCCTTGTCGAGTCCCAGCAGGGCCTGGCTGGCGTAGGCTCCGGTGGTGGGGTCGGAGTTGGTGGCATGGACGTTGTTGTTCAGCGTGGTCAGACCGTGGAACCAGCCGATGGCAGCAAAGCCACTCCAGCCGTAGGGGTAGGCTTCAAAGGTATAGGAGGAAGGATTCTGGGCCGGGTTATTGACGTTGTCGGGGCTGGAGTCAAAATTACCGGGCGGCCAGGCCAGGAACTGGGCATCTACAGCGGTTTCCAGAGCTGCCGCATCCGGGAGTTGGGCGATCTGGCCGCTGGCGTTGATGTAGCGCTGGTCGCCGGGCGGGAGATCGCGGGGCTTGACGCCGGTATGGCGGAACATGGCGGCTGAGTTGGTGCCAAAGGCCTGCAATAGGCCAGTATTCAGATCGGTGTTGGGTGCTCCCTCCAGGATCAGGCCGCTGTCCAGATCAACCGAGGCGTGGCAGAGGGCGCAGGTCAGGCCCACCCGCACCGCTGCCCCCTGCTTGTGAACCTGCATCCCCAGAGGAAACAGCGAACCCGCAGGCACGTCCAAACCGGTGTTGAGCAGGGTGCCCGCCTGGAACTCGCGCCCCCCGACCGTAATGTCCTGGGTGAGGGGAATTTGCAGATTGGTGGTGGGCTGGCCCTTGAGCGCCAGAATTGCCTGACTGACCGTGACCAGATTGATCGGGCCGTTGATTGCCCCCAGCACGTCGGTGAAGAAATACTCGTTGCCAAAGGTTTCGCGGTAGAAGGCGTCCCGGCCTAGCTCGATCAGCTCTGCCGTAATGGCAACGGCCCCCTGTTCAGGAGCCAGCGAGATCCGCCCCGCTTCGGTTTGCAGCCGTTCTGCTGCCGTGGCCCGATCCAGGCTAGCGTCTAGCAGTTCGTAGCCGCCAATCTCCTGGCCGGTTGGTTGAGTTTGCGGGCTGTAGGTGCTGCTGAGTCGGGGCGCACGGCTGGGTAGGGACAGTTCGAGCCCGTAGCCGAGTAGACCAACCAGCAGCAGCTCCAGTACAACAATCAGCGAGCGTCGCGGTTGCAGTTTCATTCAATCTACAGAGCGATCGTCAGCGATCGGGATATTAGGGCAGGATAGGGAAGTTGGGCAGAGCAGCAGTCAATAGAAGCGAACTGTTTAGCGATTCGGAACCGTTTCGACGTTCGAGATCGCCACAAACCCACAGTAGGCCGCTAGAACGGTGGCTCCCAGGTTCAACAGCACGTTGCCGCCAAACACTGGCATCAGGCCCAGGGTGGTGCCCAGTCCGGGCAGCAGCCCCATCACCACGATCAGGCTATATAGAATCGTGAACAGCTGACAGTAAAACAGTGCGCCCTTGTCGCTGCGGGCCGAGGTGAAGCCCCATACCCCAACCGCGATATGCACCAGATTATGCACAATGTTGGTCGGGAATAGGCCAAACAGATAG
>JBJTUI010000790.1:0-3611 GCA_046080625.1 Elainella sp.
CAATCGAAGCCATTGACGTCTGTGTTGCTGTGACCACGGCTAAATCCCAGTAGGCATCATCTGACTACGATTTTGTGGGAGTGGCGCAGCCTTGATGACAGCGGACAAGGAAGTGGTGGCATCGTTACGACGATGACCACAAATGACGGGTTGTTAAGGCATCGATTGAACCGACTGAAGCTAGGTCCACTTTTTCGACTGCAAAGAACAACCGCAAATCTCAGCTTTGTTCAATACTCTGGAGGCATCCCACTGGCCTCAATGGAGTTGTGTGCCCTCTATTGACAAAATCCCATGACGGGGTTTTAGGGGGATCTTCAGGCCGCGGACTCAGCCTAGAGAACGGCTTCTGGGGGGATTTGGGCGGATGGGCGCAGCCAGTAGGCAAAGTCGTGGGGGGATAGTTTGGTGGGTTTCGGGCTTGGTTAGGTTCAGGAGGTTGTGGCGCTGGTAGGGCAAAACTGGAGGCTGTAGAGTTCCTGGCAGCCGCTGGGGAATTCCAGCAGGCCGACCTGAGTGCCGCTCTGGAGATCTAATCACGGCGACACCGCAGAGCAACTGGGCGTGGCGCTGCTGGACGGGTAGGTTGCCGAAGATATGCTGCTCGCGGATCTGGCTGAGGCCGACTAGCGCATAGTTGCCAACACAGCAGAGGCCGCGCAAAAAGCCGGGGAGTTGGCAGACCACAGCCGTTTCGCCATCAGGATCGCGGTTATGTCAGCCCACCAGAATCACCCTGCCCGCCTGATAGGTGCTGATCGCCAGCGAGCCGCCCGACGTCTGAAGCCAGCTCTGGAAGCCTGTATCGGCCTGACAGGCGATCGGAGCAGCAGCCTGGATTGGGGGAGCGGTAGACATGGGAAAACCTCACGACAAATAGGGTGAACGGCTCCCGGCCTGCTGAGTTCACTGATCAGCCTGTGAGCATCGATACCTCAGCTAAGGTACCTGCAAACGGCTGGATATTTCTGCTCAGCTATTTGTCCTCAACCCCTTTGTCAATAGAGAGAATTCGGTACTTTAAATCGTCGGGTCTCCCCCCATCTCCCGCAGTCGGGTGGCCAGACGCTCAGCCCGCAGGCGCTCTTGTTCGGCCCGTTCGTTGGCCTGTTCAGCCCGCAGGTGCTCTTGTTCGGCCCGCTGCTGTTCCTGTTCGGCCCGCAGACGCTCTTGTTCAGCCCGTTCGCGCTCTTGCTCCAGCAGCGCTTCGGCTCCCTGTCTGGCCAGAGTTTCTTGACGCAGTGCCTGCACCAGCTCGGCGGAGGCCAGCAGTTTTTCGCCCGTGTCTCTACGGTAGAAGACTAGCAGGGTGTCTTCGACGGCCAATCTCAGCCCCAGAACCGCACTATAGCTGTCGGTAAGCGTCACATAGACGCCGTTTTGCAGCCGGTATCCCCGCAGCTTTTCTTCGATCCATTCGCCCTTGGGGTCAAACTGCCAATATTCGGCCACCTCCAGGCTTTCATACAGCTCTTTTTTGAAGGTTTCATCTCGCTCTTGGGTTCCGGCAGAAGTGATCTCAAAAATCACAGACGGAGCCTGACCCTCTTCCCAGATTTTGTAGTTATCTCGTGGGCCAGGAGCAACGTTGAAGATCGCCATGACATCGGGCGCGACCCGGAACTTAGGAGTCTTGTAAAAATAACCTGAGCAGGCAAGGGGCTTAAGCCCCTTGTTCAAGCCAGTAGACCGATCCAGGTGATCAACTTATTCGTACAAGCTGCCTTAGGAAACCCCTGCACGTAGTAGAGAAACTGGTCGGCTAGGACGATGGCGGGCTGTTCGGCCAGGTAGTTGCGCAGCGCCACGACGACGTTGATGATCGCGTCTACATGTACAGAAGTTTCGGCCAAGGGCTCACCGTCCGAGCTGGGATAGACAACATTGGCGCGCTGAGAGATCGGGGGTTGGGAAATTGGAGGTTGAGAGATCGGCAGCAGCGAAGTCATGGCTCTAGATTGGAGAATGGCCTGGCTTGATTTTAACGCTGATCAGTTTGGCTCACTTGTAGCTCAGAGCCGCGACGGCCAGACAGCCCCAGCCCAGCAGAAAGGCTGCCCCGCCGATTGGGGCGACGGCTCCCAGAATTTTGATGCCCGACAGGCTGAGGGCGTAGAGGCTGCCGCAGAAAATCAGGACACCCGCGATCATGCCCCAGCCCGCAACCGTCAGCCAGATCTGTCCGGTTTCGGCTCGACTCAACAGCAGGCCGACCAGCAGCAGGGCCAGGGCGTGATACATCTGGTAGCGGGCAGCGGTATCAAAAATCTCCAGCGACCGTTCGGTGAGGCGTTCGCGCAGGGCATGGGTAGCAAAGGCACCTGCCGCGACTGAAGTGCCGCCCAGCAGGGCTGCGACGGTGAGGAATAGTTGAACCATGGGGGAGGTGGGGGGATGGGGGAGATGGGGAGGCTTGCCGTGAGCGTAGCCGAACGGTGGGGAGTCAGGTGCTGGAGGCGGGGGGGAGCTGGGAGAGGCCTAGGTCGAAGTAGTAGGAGATCGTGCCTTCTTCGGTGACGTCGTAGACGGCGTTGAACTCGCGGGCGCGGTCGTCTAAATAGGTTTTGGCCAGTCGGCCATCTAGTCCAGTGGCCATGGCAAACTGGAGCACCGTGATGTAGCCGCTGTTGGATTGCAGCATCTGAAAAAAGCTGGTCTGGAGGCGGTGCTGCTGCTGGGCTTGGTTTTTCTGGTAGCCTTCCCAGAGCAGCCAGGAGCCCGCAGCCATCATTGGCACCCCAACAAACAGCAGGGATGCCTTGAGTTCTTCCCGATCCTGGGCTGAGGTATAGCGCTGGTGCAGCTTCTGAATCGCCACCAGGCTGATCAACAAACCGAGCAGCAAAACCGCCGCATGTTTTAGAGCAACTTTCATACCGGCAATGGCTGAAACATTGCAGGTCATTCTAACGGCATTTTAGGCTCTTGTTGCCTCCAGCAGGCGAGAAAAATAGAAGCGGGTTTTGGTCATGGCGTTGCGCTGAACCTGCCAGCCGTTGGCCTCCAGAGCCTTGACGATATCGGCCTCGCGGTGCAGGTAGGCGCGGGTGGCTTTGCTGGGGCCGGGGAAGAAGTCGCCGATTTTTTTCAGCAGGCTGTAGCAGGGGGTTTTGGGAGCAAAGCTGAGGATCAGGCGCGACTCGGCCAGGGAACTGAGGTGGCGAATCATCTCCATCACCTGCTCCTGGGGGTAGTGGATCATCACATCCAGACAGCTCACCGTATGGTAGCTGCCGCTGAGCTGCTCCAGATCCTGCACGGCAAAGGTCGGGTTATTGCTGAGTCCCTGGGCTGTGGCTCGCTCTTTGGCTTCACCTACCATTTTTTCGGAAATATCGCTGGCAAACACCTGGGCTCCCTGTTCCGCCAGGGGAATGCTGAGGCTGCCGACGCCACAGCCCGCATCGCAAATCGTCAGTTCAGCTAGGTTGCCATCGGCCTTCAGCCAGCCCAGCACGGTGTCTACGGTCTGCTGGTGGCCCACCCGAATGTCGAGCTGCACCTTGTTGACTTCGCCATCGCCGTAGATCCGCCGCCAGCGGTCGAACCCGGTAGCATTGAAATATTCGCGAACGACTGTTTTATCGTCCTGTTGATTGCCCTGTTGATTG